>CAYSKN010000055.1:0-14236 GCA_964431565.1 uncultured Gemmatimonas sp. | reverse complement strand
AGCGTTCGGCGGCATCCAGCACATCCGGCCGGAGTGGGAAATGGAGTTTCATACATGCCACCCGCCGGCACAGGTGAGCTGTGGCGTCCGCGCTCAAGGACCTCGTCGTGATGGAGATCTGGTATCCAATTGGCCTCAACGAAAGTGCTCATTCCGTGTGCAATGGCGATCGCGGTACCGACGCTCATCTATTGCTGCAACCGTCTGCCCTATCTTTGCGTCGATGGTGAAGGCCACCGCGCTGGCAGGTTCATTGGGGATCAGGTCCCAATTCGATGAAGATCATTCCCACGCCAACGGTAGCGCGTGTGAAGAGATCGCCAATATCAGCCACCACACCGACGGTGAAAAACTCACTGCGTACCTCAACATCGTTGGTCACGCGTGTGACGAGGCGTCCCGCCGGGGTGCTATCAGGGGAGGAGATCGGCGTTTCCTGAAACCGTGCAAACAGTTCCTGACGGTTGTCACGCACGCCCATTGTTCGACGGGCGCAGTGAACACCGCTCCAGCGCATGGTGATGAGCACTGCACCAGGGAAGGGACATATGCGCAGCGATGTCCTGCATTACCAGTTTCATATTCCGGACTGGCTTGGCGTATCAATTACAGCGGGTCAGCAGCAGGCGGGCATATTGCCACCGGCGGTGAGCGCCATGCAGGCAAGGGCTGCCTGCACGACCCGGCCAGACGGGTACACCCACGTGACAGGCCAATTGACGATCTGCGGATCGTACGCGGAATCCCACGCGTCGTCATCGATGTGGTGGCCTTGATGATCACGGAATGCTCGCCGTATCCGAACGGGGAATCTTGTTGTCGATGCGAGTAGTATTCAGGCGATGAAGGATTTGATCCGCATTCGTGGCGCACGCCAGCACAACCTGAAGGGGTTCGATATAGACCTGCCCAGGCGTGCAATCACGGTCATCACCGGAGTATCGGGCTCGGGGAAGTCGTCGCTCGCGTTCGACACGCTGTATGCCGAGGGACAGCGACGCTACGTGGAATCGCTCTCCGCCTATGCCCGCCAGTTCCTGGAGCGCATGGAGAAGCCCGCGATTGATGCGATAGACGGTATTTCGCCCGCCGTGGCCATTGAGCAGAAGAACCCGACGCGCACCTCACGCTCCACGGTTGGCACGGCGACCGAGATCTACGACTATCTTCGTATGCTGTGGGCTCGCGTGGGGCACACAGTCTGCCCCGGGTGCGGACGCGAACTCCGACCCGACACCGTGGAATCAGTGACAGACACACTGCTCGCGTTGCCGGCGGGCACACGGTTTGTGGTGACCTGCCCGTTGGTGCGATCCGAAAAGGTGTCCCACAGGGTGATAATGGAGAACCTGCGAGCACGCGGTTTCGTACGTGTGGCTGTGCAGTCCGGAGCTGGCGGAGGCCATGAGTTTCTGCATCTCGACGATATCGCTGACAGTGCAATGGACCTTTCGACGATCGACAATGTTGCCATTGTCGTGGATCGACTGAGCGCAGACGCACTCATGCGCAGTCGCGTTGCAGACGCAGTTCAGACGGCATTTGCAGAGGGCGATGGTGACGTGCGGATCATCTTTGCCGAGCCCGTAGAGCCGCCGTCATGCGTCGGTGGAAGCAACGGCGCGCCGGTGTGGAGTATCGCGTTCACCGAACGCTTCGAGTGCCCAAACGACGGCTATCGGGCACAGGCACCGGTGCCGCAGCTCTTCTCGTTCAACAACCCTCGCGGTGCGTGCAGGTCATGCAATGGGTTCGGTGCGACTCTTGACTACGATCTGTCGCTCATTGTGCCACATCCCGGGCGTACGTTACGACAGGGAGCAATAGCGCCCTGGACAGCCCCGCGTTACGAGAAGCAGCGACGGCTGGTCGTGGATTTCGCACGCACACTTGGGGTCTCTCCGGACATCCCCTGGCAGGATCTGCCGGAGTCCGCGCGTGAGCTGCTGCTCCACAAGCGCACGCGCGTCTACACGGGAATATTTCCGTTTCTCACCGCCCTCGAGGAGAAGCGCTACAAGCAGTACATCAGGGTCTTTCTGAGACAATACCAGAGTGCGCACCCCTGTCCTGCATGCAACGGTGCAAGACTAAAGCCGGAGGCGCTTAACGTTCTCGTTAATGGCCACACCATCTCCGAAGTATCACAGTGGCCCGTACGCGACCTCTCGGCGTGGCTTGACGGCCTCGCGCTGTCCGGAAGCGAGGCACTCATTGCGAACGCCGTCTTGCGCGAGGCGCGTTCACGCACGCGATTCCTCGTTGACGTAGGGCTTACCTATCTCACGCTCGATCGTACCACCCGCACCCTGTCGGGCGGTGAGGCACAGCGTATCACACTGGCCAACGCTCTGGGAGCCGCTCTCGTGGACACCATGTACGTGCTCGATGAGCCCAGCATCGGCCTCCACCCACGTGACCTCGGCAGGCTGCTCTCTCTGCTCAAGCGCCTACGTGAGCTTGGCAACACCGTGGTAATGGTGGAGCACGATCTGGAAGCGGTGCGCATGGCCGACTACATGGTGGAACTCGGACCCGGGGCCGGTGAGCACGGTGGGCAGGTTGTGTTCGCCGGACCTATGCGCGATGTGGAAATGAGCCCGCTCACCGGGCAGTACCTCAGCGGAGCACGGACCATTGAAATACCCACCAGGCGTCGCGCTGTGGGACCTCGTTGGATAGAGCTCAAGGGCGCCACGGCGCACAATCTGCATGGCGTCGATGTTCGTATTCCACTCTGCGCGATGACAGTGGTGACCGGCGTGTCTGGCTCAGGCAAGAGCACTCTCGTTCATGATGTGCTGTTCCATGCGCTCGAGACGCGACTGCACGGTGAACACACGGCTCGGGAGCACCTGGGCGAAACCGTGGGGCGTTTCGAGTCGCTCGACGGAACCGACGGACTTGACGATGTGGTGCTTGTGGATCAGAGCCCCATCGGCAGATCGCCTCGTTCAAACCCGGTTACATACGTAAGGGCGTTTGACGAGATAAGACGACTCTTCGCGGAAACACCGCTTGCCATGACGCGAGGCTACACGCCCGGGCATTTCTCCTTCAATATCGCTGGCGGACGATGCGATCACTGCGACGGTGCCGGGGCTGTTGAGGTGGAGATGATCTTCATGGCGGATGTCTTTGTGCCGTGTGACATGTGTGGCGGGAAACGGTTCAAACCGGAAGTACTCGAAGTACGCGTACGGGACAGAAACATTGCGGAAGTGCTGGACCTCACGGTAGATGAAGCCATCCGTTTCTTCCCCCGCGAGGACAAGCTTGCACAGGCTCTCTGGCATGTGCAGCAGGTGGGCCTTGGCTATCTCAGGCTGGGCCAGGCGGCCACCACGCTGTCGGGAGGTGAAGCACAACGGCTCAAGATCGCACGCGAACTTGCGCTGACCGCGGGGCGCAGCGCAGCGCACAGACTCTACATCATGGACGAGCCCACGACCGGGCTGCATCTGGAGGATCTGCGGAAGCTGTCACAGGTTTTCGAGCGGTTGCTTGCGCAGGGGCATACACTGCTTCTCATTGAGCATCACTTGGACATAATCAAGCAAGCCGACTGGATTGTGGACATGGGGCCAGATGGCGGCGATGGGGGTGGGCACGTGGTTGCAATGGGCCGACCGGAGGAAATCGTTAAGGTGACGAAGTCGCACACCGCCAGATGGCTGAAACCGATACTTGAAGGACAGCTATGAACCCCCGGTTCACAGTTGTGGCCGAGGGCAGTTGACGTTCTGGCTTGTCTTCACGATTATTGCAGGTTGTGGTGATTCGCGTACAGACTTGAAGCGTGCAAATTCCCGGGTAGCTCAGGTGGTAGAGCAGGTGACTGTTAATCACCCTGTCGGGGGTTCGAGTCCCTCCCCGGGAGCCTTTTTTCTCTCCATGCGAACCTGGTGAGAAGATTGTTTTTTGCGAGATCCTCGGGGAGTAATCCCCGAGGGTCTCGCGTTTCTCTCCACAAAGCCGATGGTTCCCTCGTGCTTAGCGGCTTGTGCTGAGAACAGCGCGAGGCCACTGAGCGTGGCTTGTGTGGCACACTCTCCTGCGTGCGCTCCTCTGCGGCGGGAGAGGACTACGGAGCAGCCTGCATGAACGGGCGTTCCATTGGCGTGAATCGATTCAACCGCAGCCTGTCGTGCGGCCGATGCGATCAAAGTGAACCGAATGACGACATGCTCGTGTTCACACCCAGAATGCTCGCGAGCAGGTCATGGAATGAGTTCGGATCAATCCATTCGAACAAGGGCACACTGACGTGCTCACGGCGCTGGCCCCTGGTGGCTGAACCGGCTGGGAGCTTGGCGCCCATAGCGGGTACGACCTAATGTTCAGCGACTATCAGCGCATCACACCACATCACCCAGGTGCGAGTATCCTGCGCTCCGGGCAGACAGGAAGAAATAACCTCATGATGACCAGCGTACTCGTTCAGGCAATCTGGCTATTCGCCGCATCGCACGCGGCAGCATCCGACGCAGAGCACTCGGCGCTGCCTGCCAGGGACGGCGTGCGTTATGTATACCTCATCCGACACGGCGAGTATGATCACGACGACAAGTCCGACTCGCGAAACGGCAAGCACCTGGTTGCGCTTGGTCACGAACAGGCCGGATTTGCCGGTCAGCGCCTCGCACTGCTCTCGGCATCGATCGGAATGTTTGTCAGCAGCCAATACACGCGTGCCCGGGAAACCGCAGACGACATCGGGCGTTTCATCGATCGTACTCCAGCAAGAGACACGCTGCTAAACGAATGTACACCGGACTCGGAATCGACGGAGAAGGACTCTACCGCTGCCAAGACGGCCAAGTGTGACGCCCAGGTCGCTGCGGCGTGGAGCAAGTACATGACGCCTTCACCTGAAAATGACGCCGTGGACGTTCTGGTATGCCACGGCAACGTCATCCGCTGGCTTGTGAGTCGCGCACTTGGCACGCAAGGATCGCTGTGGCGAAAGATGGACATAGGAAACGCTTCGATTACGGTCGTTGCGATCAAGGCAGACGGGACGACCAAACTGGCCACGTTCAGCGACGTGGGCCATATTCCTGTAGCCAAACAGACATGGACCGGCAATGGGCCGGGGTGGCAGCCGGGCATGACTGCCGACAAGTAGCCTGCGTGCTGCAGGTTTACGCAGACTCTCGGAACGACGTACAATCAGGTCTGTTCACTCTTCTGCCGTTCCTGGCACTTCGGAAAAGGCTCGGTGAAATTTCCTTGGGTCCGGCCGCAATTTTCCGCGACCATTGAAGCGTTCCGCGCAGATGGTCATGGACTCTAAATCCAGCACCATTCTGAGATTCCGAAAACTCCCAAAGGCGGATTCATGGCGGTTTCGGTGTCGAAACACGTCGTAGGAGTCAAGCCAGCGTCCGGGGAAGGGTACGCGTCACCCGTTCTCTCAACATGGCGAAACTGCAAGCGATGGGAGAAGATTATGCCGCTGCGGCCCTCCTCGATATTCTCATGGCCGATGAGGAGATTCACAGGAAGGTCCACGAGCTTGGGGCTGCGTCTTGTCTCCTGCGGGAAGGTCGCCTTACAGCGGTAGCGACGCAGCTCGGACCTCTTGTGGCCGTGTGCCTCGTGCCCGGCCAGCGTCGTCAGGCGACACTTATACAGACCGAGCAGAACGGCGCGTGGTTGGGCTGCGCATATTATAGCGCGCCGATGATGGCGGCCGACGGCTGCTTCAGGTCGCGGATGATGCGGCTGATCAAGGCATGGTAGTCGTAATGGGCCCCGCCGCCAGAAAAGAACCGCAGGAATTGCCTGAGCGTCAGGGTCTGATGTGAAAACGTATCCTGTTCAATTGAAACCATACTCCGGAAACGGTGCTGCAGCCTGCCGTTGGTCGGCGAGCAAGTCCTTTGCCGAGGCCGGCCGGTCCGGCAAAGAGCGAGGCAACAGAATAAGAAGATCTTCTTCATCGAACTCACATCACGCGGCCTCTTGCCGGCGCCTTCAAAGCTGGCTCCTCCAGGCACCTACTGCTTCGGTGTGAGGTGCGCTCGCCAAGCTGGCGGCAATCGTTGAGGATCGTGATCAACAGACCTGGGTCTCGATCATTGAATGGCGCATACGATCAGCTTTGAGGAAAACATCAGCCGTACCGGGAAGAGCGCGTTGCGCACCTGGCGCCTGAGCACTGAAGTGATCGACCTCGCTCCTTGCCAGGCAGTACTGGCCGATGCCGCTGTGAGCTGATGCATCTGCATGTGTTGGCGCGACCGTTGAGCCTACTGCACAATGGACATCGCCGCTCACGGTGGCCCGAGCCATTCCCATCTTCTAAACCGCCCCACAGATTGTCAGCCACATCGGGTCGACTTCACTTGAACCACCAATACGATGACGGATACACCCCGCACGTTCGGCCAGCAACTCGGACGCAGGAGCTGGGCAGAGCCCTGGAAGATCAAGATGGTCGAGCCGCTGGTCATGACCGAGCGGCCCGATCGCGAAAGAGCACTCGCCGAAGCCGGCTTCAACACCTTCCTGCTCCGCTCCCATGATGTCTATATCGATCTGCTCACCGACAGCGGTACCAATGCGATGAGTGATCGACAGTGGGCAGGCATGATGCTTGGTGATGAGGCCTACGCCGGCTCGGCAAACTTCTATCATCTCGAAGAGGCCGTCCAGCGCTACTACGGCTACCGCCATCTCATTCCCACACATCAGGGCCGTGGTGCTGAACACCTCCTCTCGCGCACCTGCATACGCAAGGGCCAGTACGTTCCGGGCAACATGTACTTCACCACCACGCGGCAGCATCAGGAAATGGCGGGCGGCATCTTTGTGGATGTCATCGTCGACGAGGCACACGATCCGCTAAACCACGGTGATTTCAAGGGCAACATCGATATCGACAAGCTCGATGCGCTGGTGGCTCGCGAGGGTGCCGACAACATTGCCTACATCTCACTCGCAGCTACGGTGAACATGGCGGGTGGTCAGCCGGTGTCCATGGCCAACGCAAGGGCCCTCCGTGCCTGGTGCGACCGGCATGGAGTGAAGCTCTTTCTCGATGCCACACGGGCAATCGAGAATGCCTTCTTCATCCAGGAAAGGGAGTCTGGTTTTGCGGAGCGCACGATTGCCGAGATACTGTTCGAATTCTGCGGGTATACCGATGGCGCCTGGATGAGCGCCAAGAAGGATTCTCTGGTGAATATCGGTGGATGGGCAGCGGTAAACGACTTTGCCTTGTTCGAGGAGTTGCGCAACCTGGTGGTGGTATACGAGGGCCTGCATACCTATGGAGGTCTTGCCGGTCGCGATATGGAGGCAATGGCTATCGGAATTGTGGAATCGGTACAGGAAGAGCACATCCGTTCACGCATCGGACAGGTGCGTTATCTCGGTATGTTGCTCGCTCAATGGGGCATACCAATGATCGAGCCGATCGGAGGTCACGCAATATTCCTCGATGCCAAACGTTTCTATCCTCACCTGCCACAGGATCTGTTTCCCTCGCAGACTCTGGCTGCAGAACTGTATCTCGACTCGGGGATCCGGTCTATGGAGCGTGGAATAGTAAGTGCCGGCCGTGATGCCGCCACTGGCGACCACCACAGACCAAAGCTTGAGCTCACACGGCTTACGATTCCGCGTCGCGTGTACACCCAGGCTCACATGGACGTTGTTGCCGAGTCGGTGAAGGCAGTGTACGAGTCACGGAAGAATGCCCGTGGACTTCGCATGACATATGAACCACGTTATCTGCGTTTCTTCCAGGCCAGGTTCGAGCCGCTCTGAGTTACCGAAGCGCAGCGGTCTGAGACAATCTCATAGCGGGACGTCGATCACACACATCACCTCAACCCACAGGGACGGACCGTGAAACGGTTCTTCGGACTGCTGCTCACCGGTGCAGTACTGGCAGGGATACCCGCGGCATCACTTCACGCACAGGATACATCGATTCCGAACCTGGCCGGCAAGGTACTTACCGTACAGGGACCCATCGACCCTTCGGCGCTTGGGGTGACGCTCATGCATGAGCACATCTTCATAGACTTCAAGGCACCGCCACCCATGATACCGGCGCCCGTCGGGATCAGTGTGCTCAGCGACCCGACTACCCTGCCCGTACCACCCGGGAGCCAGGCGCGCGCTTCGTTCGGTCTGATCGACTTTGATGAATCGCTGGCCGAAGTGCAGGAGTTCAGAAGGATCGGTGGCGGTACCATTGTTGATGTAACCAACTTCGGCCTCACGCGTGATCCGGAGGCGTTGCTGCGGGTATCAAGGGCATCGGGGCTCAACGTGATCATGGGTGCAGGCTGGTATCAGAAGGCCCTGCACCCGCCCGACATGTCGGAGCGCACCGTGGATGAGCTGACCGACATCGTGGTACGCGACGTCACGGTTGGGGCACAGGGAACAAACATCCGCTCGGGCATCATCGGTGAGGTTGGTATCAATGCGCGTCCGCTCGGCGAGAACGAAATGAAGAGCGCACGCGCGAGCGGCAGAGCGTCGCGGCTGACAGGCGCGCCGATCATGGTGCACAGCTTCGGCACACCTGACGAGATGCTCAGGGTGCTCGATATCCTGGAATCGGAGGGTGTGCCTCTCAACCGGGTTACAATGGGGCACACGGGCAGCCGCAACCTGGACTACATGAGGCAGCTATTTGCCCGTGGCGTGTTCGTGGAGTGGGACTACATGGGTCAGGCACCGCTCCCACCGAAGCAGGACACCCTTCGCATCGAGAGCATCTATGCCGCCATTGAGGCTGGATTTGCCAAGCAGATAGTGCTGGCGCACGATGTCTGCACACAGGCGCAGCTAAGGAAGAACAACGGCGGCGGCTACACCTACATCCACGACATTATCCTGCCTGGTCTGAGAGCCAAGGGAGTGAGTGATGCGGTGCTGCGCCAGATCATGGTGGAAAACCCGATGAAAGCACTCACATTTGGTGCTCCACAAGAGGCGCTTACACGGTAGCCGTACGTGCGTGACTACGGAATTGACGGGGGGTATATTATTGCTAAGGCGTGACCCTGAGTGGCAGGGCACGACGTACCACCGTGGGGCTGAGCCTCCCATACAGATGGCGATCCCGCTCGCTGTGCCCATCGAACCGGCAGAGACCGTACGACCTGATGATCTGGCGCTCGTCGGGGAGGTGGCAGCGCTTCTCGATATCGGACATATCTGGGACAGTCTCGACCAGGCCTTGGAGCATCTGCGTACACGTACAGGTGCCGACGCGGCTGAGCTGTTCCTTGCTGATCCACACCGGACGCAGATGTTCCTGGTGTCGCACGAAGGTACCGATGCAAGCGCCTTCTGCGCACGCGAACGCTTTCATGCTGGAGAAGGATTTCCCGGGATGGTGCTGAGCACGGGCAGTGCCGTTGCCACAACGTCGCTCTCGGATGACCAGGAGTTTGTTCGCCGGCGGGTGAAGGCCCTGAGCTACCAGACCGTAGTGGCCGTTCCTGTGAGCGAGAACGGGAGCACGGGGGCTTGCCTGTTGCTGGCGTGGAAGCTGCACCATGGCGATCTGGAGCGTATTCTCGGGTTGCTGGCGCTGACCGCTCGGCCGATCGGGGCAGCGGTGGAGGCAGCGCGTTCGCGTGTGCGGATTTTCGAGATGCAGCGTCACGTTCTGAGTTCCGGGCACGTGGGCAGTGCAGCATCAGCAGGACTGGCGTTGTTCCGCCCTCCCTCGGTATGGCATGAGGCATGGTCACAGGATGGCGCGTTTGCCCTCACCGTACGTGGCGTCAGTGACAATGGCGGTGTTGTGGGCACGCCGGTCTCGACAATGCTCAAGACGACCCCGGCGGTGTGCGATGCAGGCTGTCCGGCAGAACGAACCGGCCAGGTGCAGATAATGGGCGGCCGCGCCGGCTGGCCCAGTACATGCAGGTCGTGCCGGTGTTCGGCCAATGCGCGCTACTGCATTCCGTTGGGTGAACAGGCGCACGTATGGGGGGTGGCATCGGTACGCTTTCCCGGAGCGGCGCCGGTACCACTTGTCCGTCACCTGCCTGCAGCGCTGTGGGCAACGGAGGACCTTGCACCGCGAAAGCCCGGGAGTACTGTGGCTTTCCTTCCGTTCGCAGGTGCGTCATCCGCACGTCTGTCAGTGCAGTGCATGGGCGGTTTCTCGGTTACGTTGGGTGACGGAGAACCACACGAAGCCAGTTTTGGTCGGGCCAAGGCGCGGGAACTCCTCGCTCTGCTCGTGGCAGCCGGCGGACGCCCTCGAAACGGCCGTCATCTGTCGGCCGAGTTGTGGCCCGAAGCCACCGAACAGCAGGCAGCAAATCGGTTTCACGTCACGCTCTCAGCCCTGCGTGGTGCGATCGAACCCGGTGATGCGCCAGCGTGGACTTTTGTGAAACGAACCGGATCATCGTACTTCCTTGATCCATCAGCTTCGGTTCAGGTTGATCTGTGGCGCTTTCAGGAAATCGCGCGTGCGCTGCTTCTGACCTCAGGTAACATGCCGGCTGCCGAACTGGATGCACTGCTGAGCGAGATCACGGCGCTGCACGTGGATGACCCGTTCGGTGGCGAGTTCAGGGGCGCATGGGTGGATGAAATGAGTCGGCAGTGCACCGACACCATGCGACAGGTCGAGAGGAGATTCATGGCCTAGGGCAGCACACCCAGAAGGTTCAAACCGGCACGCCATGCGCTGTCGTGAACCCCCGTGCAACCTGACGCATCAGACCCACGAACGCCGCGAGCCAGGCCGCCAGCGCCACCGGAAACAGCAGATGGGGAAAATACTCGAGGAACGGAAGATCCATCGTCCGTCCCATCTGAAACGTGCACGCAGCGTGCATTCCGAGAGGAAAGACGGCACCCCAGTAGAGTGGGTCATACCGAAGGGGGAACCTCCTGTATACGTGCCGCCAGATCGCCAGGATCACGAGCATTGGTAGCCACCATGTTCCCGTTGCCCAGTAGAACACGGTGAAGCCCTTCAGGAAGGGAAGCGTGGAGTTGAGGAACGGCGCGTGTGGAGCGTTCGAGATAAGCACCGTTCCGGTCAGGCTCGAGATCGCCATTGCACCCATGTTGATCCAGTAGGGTGGCGTCAGGTCACCGGGTGAGAAACGGAAGAAAGTGTAGCGATAGAAGATGAGCGAGATCATCCAGATGTAGAGCATGCCTCCCCAGAGCCACATGCAGAACGCGAAATAGTTGGTGGCAAGCCGGTATGGGCCAAGGAAGTCTGACAGCTGTCCGCTCAGCAAGGCCACCGATTGCGTTGCTACGACGGCGAGCAGCCACGCACCGCTTATGCCCTCGTCGAGTGTGGGTTTGTGCTCCTTGATGGTGAGACCGGTGAAGATGGCGTAGGTGAGAACGACCCAGAGGAGCAAGCCGATCAGCCAGAGCGCAAACGCAATGCGGTAATCGTTGAACAGTCGTATGGACTGCGACCCAACCACGCAGGTTGCGGCGACTGCAGTATAGAAGCCGGCACTGCGTGTGTGATCGAGCAGGTCGGCTCCGACCCGGGCGGGGTAGCAAGCCAGGCGAACAAGGTTGAGCAGCCAGAGGATTGCATACCCAAGCGCCGCAATGATAAACAGCACGAGACTGAGTGTGGGCATACCAAGCAGATGCGCCCCTGTAGATATGATCCCGGTCGCCATCACCATCGCAAAGTTGGACGGCGAAAGGTCAGCCGTGGCGCTCCGTATGGAACCGCCGGGAGAGAGGGCGCGTCCGGTAACGGGTGACTTGGTGATCATCGTGATGCAGAAGGATCTACCACATCAGGCAGCCGGCAGTTCGATCCAGTACGAATCACCCGCGCAGGCGCGGCAAAGGCCAGCGACATCATCACGCACAATGGCACGCTGGTTGAGTATCTCTTCACCACACCGGCTGCACAGCGTGCGTCCCTGCACACCAAGCAACACACTGGCCGGGGTGGCAAGAGCGACCGGGCGCCAGGTGAGCAGTTCCCCATCCGGCATGAGCGCATAGGCGTGTAGTTGCGCATGCCACGGATCTGGCGCATCCGGGGCATATGTGCTGGCAGCCGAACGCGACTGCGGGTGCGGCACGATACGGAATGCCACCTGTGTATCCATATTCACGAAAGTTGCGGCGACCTTTCCATGATCCTCCACGCGCAGCATTCGAGTTGTCACGCTGCATCCGGTGACTTCGCTCAGGGCATCCGTGAACGAGCCATCTGTCTCCGCGACAACAAAGAGGCTTCTGTCCCGGGCCGGCAACTCCAGCTCAAGCAATCGCGCTGCAGCGATCCCCATGCGTAACCCAATCACCTGACGGGGACACATACGTGCCTGGCGCCCGGCGAGCGCGTGCATGAGTTCAGCAAGGTCCCTCATCACTGCCCTCCCATCTGAAGAGTGCCACCCGGTGCCCCCTCCCCTGGCCGCACTTCGTCCGGCCAACCGGTCCGGGCGCGGAAAGTGCAGCACCCGTGTATTCTGGCCCCACCGTCATGTGTCGGACAAGTAACGCTGCTCGGGCAGCCACGCGCAAGCGCAGCGCCCTCGGTGGCATCGTCTGACGGGAACCGACCAGGTGGCCCAGAAATCCGGCATTCGGGATGAGCCGTCGGGCTCTGGCCATGCGCGTGACGTAACGGTGCAATACCAGATGCGCTGATGAGGGCTGGCTTGTCTCACACCGTTTCAACCGTTGCACCCCGGCAGCGTCAGAGCATTCGGTGCACGCGCGAGGGAACGCAATCGAGAATCTAAGGCTTGGGGCAGGCGCAGACTCTGGCAGTCTGGTGGCCCTGGCGGTCGAGGCGCAGTCTGATGACCACCCTGCCGCCTTGCGCGTCAAGCAATCTGCATGTCACTTCAAGCACACGGGACCGAGCGACCGAGGAGTCACGTCGAATGAGAGAGTGTATTCAACGAGGGCAGCCGTGAGTGACGGAAAAGTGATGGACATCAGTTTCAGCCACCGTGGGGTTGAATGCTGAGAGACGCAACGCTCACACCGATCCGGTTCGGGCATACCGCGTTGGGGCATTGCCCGCGCGGAGGGAATGCACTCACCTGGCAGGTGTGGAACCTGCTCTCTGACTTCCCAGGCCAAAACAACCGACTGGACCCGGACGGCCCCCGGCGAATGCCGGGTATGCACCGCCGGACAACGACCAGAGAGGGACGAACGAATGCAGGTTACTGACGCGGCGAATCCTCAGACAGTGGACACGGTACTGCTGATCCTGACCTGGTTCGTGGTCATCTTTGGCGGGTTGTGGCTCGTAACCGGAGTAATCGGCTATATGCACCGTCGCGCATACAACCTCACGCGGGCCGAGTCCGGAAGATCGAAGAACATCCAGCCGGACTTTCTCAGGGTGGATCACAAGAAGCGTGATGCCGCGATGAAGCGCGGTGCGGCCTACGACCGGGAACTGGAACGACGTGATGAGGCGGAGGCAGCCGCTCTCAAACCGCCAGTTGACAGGCTCCATGCGTGGTCCAAGGCTGCAGCAACCGTTTCCGCCGCGTTCACCCTTCTCACCGCAGTCATTGGTACACTCACCAAGGTTGATTCCATGCAGGCCGGAGCCCAGCAGCTGGGATCATGGGATTCGTTGGTTGACACGATGAATCGCCACCCGATCGGCTCGAGCGTTGCCATCATCGTGATCATCGCCAACGTTATCGTGTTCATCAAAGCAGCAAAGAAAGCCTCTGCGTCAGCCTAACGGAGACTCCATGGCAAAACCGACGGTCGTGACTCTCAGCGACGACAGTATTCTCGCTGAATATGTGAATCTCGAGGATTTCAAGGGTATCCTCGAGCAGCGGGTGGCGGTGGGTCCCGATTTGCTTGCCTGCCTGATCCGTGACGGGCAGATAGCGGAAGCATCGGCGGGTGGTCACTTTGCCATAGGCGGCGTGTGGCGTACCCTCAAGGATGCGGTGGCAGGACAGCACGCCATCCGGCTCCTGCTCGCCGATCTCAAGCCATTTCAGCTTACCACAGCAGCAAGTTCCCTTAGCCGCGACAATGTGCCGATTGTCTGCGAGTTCGTAATCGAACTGCAGGTGAATCCGGAAAGACCGGCCAACATCTTGGGGATGACGCCATCACACGGGATCCTCACCAAGTCCAGCGTGCTGGAAAGGCTTGCGCCACATCTGGGTGAGCGCGTGCTCAATGCTGCCGTGCGTCAGGTCGATGCGCTTGACATGCGCGGCAACAATGGCTTGCAGGACAAGGTCCAGGCGGACGCGAT
>CAYSKN010000054.1:0-14610 GCA_964431565.1 uncultured Gemmatimonas sp. | reverse complement strand
AGGATAGCAGATGACACCTCGTCACCGAACTTCTTGATATTCTCACGGAACATGGCGGCCAGCTTTCCTGCCTGCGCATCGTATGCGGCTCCATCTTCCCACGTACGGCGCGGGTCGAGGACTTCACCTGGTACCCCTTCGATCTCTCTAGGAATGTTGAGGCCGAAAACCGGGTCTGTTGTGTACTCTGCAGCTGCGAGTTTACCGTCGATTGCTGCCCGTACCATCGCACGGGTATAACCGAGCTTCATTCGCCTGCCCACACCATAGGGACCGCCGCTCCAGCCGGTGTTCACCAGCCATACCGTTGAGCCATGCTGCCTGAGCAGTTCGCCAAGCATTTCGGCGTACTTGGTAGCGTGCCACACCAGAAATACCGCTCCGAAACACGCCGAGAATGTGGCCTGCGGCTCAGTAACTCCACGTTCCGTGCCGGCAACCTTGGCGGTGTAGCCGGACAGGAAGTAGTACATAGCCTGTTCCGGTGTGAGCCTTGAGATGGGTGGCAGTACGCCGAATGCATCAGCGGTAAGAAACACCACGTTCTCCGCGTGTCGCGCTCGCCCGCTCGGTACATGGTTCCTGATGTAGTGAAGCGGGTACGATGCGCGGGTATTCTCGGTGATTGTCTGATTCGAGAAATCCACGGTTCGCGATGGCTGATTGAGTACAACATTCTCGAGGATGGTACCAAACATCTGGGTGGTTGCGTAGATGTCCGGTTCACTCTCTGCAGAGAGATTGATCACCTTGGCGTAGCAGCCGCCTTCAAAATTGAAGATCCCATCGGACGACCATCCGTGTTCGTCGTCGCCTATCAGATTCCGCTCCGGGTCGGCCGAAAGCGTTGTCTTGCCGGTTCCCGACAGGCCGAAGAACAGCGCCGTGTCACCAGTCCGTCCAACATTGGCAGAGCAGTGCCTCGAGAGCACGCCGCGGCGTGGCAACAGGTAGTTCATTACAGTGAACATTGCCTTCTTTAGTTCACCGGCATACCGTGTCCCGCCAATGAGAATGGCGTGCTCGGCAAGGTTCAGCACGATGAAGGTGCCGGAGGCCGTACCGTGTCTGGCAGGGTCAGCCCTGAACTCCGGAGCGTGGTATACCGTGAAGTTGGGCGCGAAAGTTGCCAGTTCGTCGATCGAGGGACGAATGAACATGTTGCGTACGAACGCTGCGTGCCACGCATTGGGAAGGATGTAGCGCACGTTCAGCCGCGTGGCAGGATCCGCGCCGCAATAGAGATCCTGTACGAACAGCTCGCCCAGTCCATTGAGGTACTGCTGAACGTCTGCCTTGAGCACTGTCCAGTGCTCGGGCGAGATCGGCTTGTTGACCTTCCCCCAGTCAACATCCGATTCGGTGCTTGCTTCCCTGACCACAAACTTGTCGTTTGGCGAACGTCCCGTATGCGGTGACGTGACCGCGGCGAATGGACCCATGTCAGCGAGCGCGCCCTCGTTTCGACGAATGGCGGCTTCGATGAGTTCGGGGCTGACGAAGTTCCAGTGAACAGTACCTGTCGGGGCAAGGCCCTGTTTGCCAAGACCGTTGACACTCTCGCGAACTGGAGCCGATTGGGAAACCTGTGTCGCCATTGTGCGACCCTCACGGAAGACGGAAAGCGGTGTGGCACTCACGAGCAGAGCGCGCGACAGCGGCACCGCAATGATTTAATTGCTGGACCTCGGATTTCCCGCGTCAGTACCAGTTGTCGCGATGTTTCTGTTGTATTCGGCACCGGGTAGGTCTGAGTGGGGGGGAGGCTTAAACATGTCGTCCGTTCAGGTCCGACTCAAGCGCAGTGTATGCAGCCGCCAGAGTATCGGCAAAGGGAGCTGTCTTCGGGGGCGGACCCGGGATTTGGTGCCGCTTGCCATGGAACGGAATGGGATGGAGAGCCGTATTAGCTCCAAGGTGAACCACTCACTCTCCCAGGTCTGAGCCGGAACTCCATGGAACTTGAACGCTATCCCTGGTTGCGGCGGCTGCTGTTCGTGCTGGCCTGTCTGCAGGTGCTTGCACCTGCGACGGCAGCCATTGCGGACGGCGTCAGCCGTGATAAGCGGACGCCGTACATTCACATTGAGGCGGAAACGGAGAGCGGATGCGTCGTGGTGCACGGCCACAGCTGTGGGCTCTGCTCCATGGCCCACACTCCCATGGCTAGACCGGCCGTGGCTGGCACCAACCCTCCCGCGCGCCGCTGTGAGAACGCGCCGGAGGGCACACTGAGTGCTCAGCGCCCTGTACAATTCAGCCGTGGGAAGACAAACCGCGCGCCACCTGTATTGCCGAGTTGAGTTATCTGCTGTCCGGCTGCCTGCCGGTCAGCACCCGGACGTGCCCACTGGTGCACGTTGCTCACTCATTTTCAGGTGGATTCCGACATGTGTCGTTCTGCGTCCCGGGCCCGGGTTGGACTTTGGGCCATTGTATCGCGCTGCTGGCTTGTTCCAGCACTACTTACCGCCCTCCTTCTAAGCCAGCTTGCTGGCGCTTCCTCCCTGGCCGCCCAGGGTTCTGTTGTCATTGGTACGGTCACGGACTCAACCGGCACTCCGCTTGCCAACGTGCAGGTGGTGGCATCGGGGTCTCGCTCTACGCTCACCAATGAGCGCGGTGAGTTCATGCTGCGCGGATTGCCCGCCGGCAGCCATCATCTCGACTTCGTACGTATCGGCTTCGCAAGGACGCATGAGGAGGTCAATATACCCACCACGGGAGCCGATGTTCGCGTCTCCGTGGTGATGAGTATGGCCGTAGTGCGACTCAGTGGTATCAATGTCACCGCCACGCCGGGCGGCAGCGACCCACTCGATGTCACACAGGCTACCGTTCAGCTCGGAGGCAAGGAACTGCAGCGCGCCCTCAGCACCTCTGTAGGGCAGACTCTGTCGAAAGAGCCCGGTATGGCTGCGCGCTTCAACGGGCCCATGGCATCGACGCCCGTAATCCGGGGGCTCACCGGCGAACGGGTACTGGTGCTGCAGGACGGGGAGCGTACCGGAGATCTTTCCTCGTCAGCGGCAGACCACATGAATGCCGTCGACCCGAGCACGGCCGAGAGGATAGAGGTGATCAGGGGACCGGCATCGCTTCTCTATGGAAACAACGCTCTTGGTGGCGTGGTGAATGTGATTTCGTCCGACATCGCCACGACCATACCATCGAGGGTGACCGGATATGTAATGGGCCAGAGCGAGTCGGTCACTCCGGGCTTCGTGGCTGGTGCAGGCGTGACACTGCCCCTTTCTCCGCATCTCGCTCTGACCGCTCGCGGGAACTGGCGCGACTTCACCGACATGCGTGTGGGTGGCGGCGGACGCCAGCCCAATACCGGCGGGACCACTGGGCAGCTCACCTTGGGAGGAGGATACGTGGGTCCGCGTCTGTCACTTGGCGGCGTCTACAGGCAGATGGATTTCGAGTACGGTCTTCCGCACGATGTCGATGATGAATCTGTACGTCTCGACGGCGTGCGCCGTATGGGATCGGTTCAAGGCATGCTGACCACCGGCTATGATCGCATTCCTTCCGTGCGTGTCGATCAGACTGTGCAGTCCTACAGACACTCCGAGATCGAGGAGGACGGTGAGATTGGTACCGTGTTCAGGTTGAACACGCAGACCACCAATGTTACGGCAGAGACGAGGTTTGGTCGAACAGCCGGTGCCGTTGGGATTCAGGGCCTCTTCCGTCAATATGCGCCGGTTGGCGAAGAAGCGTTTACGCCGGCTGCCGACAACGAAAATATGGCTGTGTTCGTCTATCAGGAGTTCCTGCTTTCGCGTGATCCGGAATCGGAGCGCGCTCCGCGGCTTCAGTTTGGCGCACGATATGATCACTTTACCATTCGCACCCGTCCAGGAAACGATACGGTGCGCTTCGGTGGGCCAAGCTCACGCGCGCAGAACAATGTGGCTGCGTCAGTCGGTATCAGTATTCCGGTAGTGGCGGGGGTGTCCCTCACCGGCAATACCTCACACGGCTTCCGCACGCCTGCCGTTGAGGAACTGCACGCCGCAGGCTTTCACGCGGCCGTTGGCACATACGATGTGGGCAATCCCGATCTCAAGGCTGAACTGAGTACAGGAATCGAGGGCGGTATTCGTGCCCAGTCTTCGCGGACATTTGCGCAGTTGAACGCCTACTACAACATGATCGACGGCTACATCACACCTGTGGCGTTGCCGGATCCTGTGGATGTAAATGGCGACGAGATACCCGCCGTCACGTTCGTGGGGCGCAATGCGGTGCTGAAGGGGATGGAGGCCCAGATCGAGACGAGACTGGTGTTCAATATCGTGGGTGGCATGATGGGCGACTACACCCATGCGCTGATTCGCCACAGCACGGATCTACTCCCCTACATTCCTGCCGGCCGACTCGGGGCTTCGTTGCGCTACGACGATGGTCGCCTGTCGGTGGGCGGTGACTTTCGCCGGATCTTCGCCCAGAAGCGGGCTTTGAACGATGGGTTCGACATACCCACCGATGCCTACACGCTCCTCGATCTGTCTGCCACGCGCCTGTTCACCGTAGCGGGATGGCAGGTTCACTCGGTGACGTTCAAGGTGGACAACGTGCTCGATGAACGATATCGCGATGCAACGAGCCGCATTAAGCGCTTCGCATGGAACCCGGGTCGTAACATAGCTCTTGTCTACAAGCTGCTCTTCTGAGTGTCGGGCTACACCGGTCAGCGCTGCGCGCGCAGCCACTCCAGCGGATCCACTGCACGGCCCTTCGGACGGATCTCGAAGTGCAGGTGCGGTGGGAGCTCGGGGTCAGTATCTCCGACGGTACCTATGCTCTGACCCTTGGTGACCTTCTGACCCTGGCGTACCGTAATGCGCTGCAGCGATCCGTATACCGAATAGTCGCCGCCACCATGTTGCACGATCACCGTGGGGCCATAGGTACCTACGTTGTCCGCCAAGACCACCTCACCGGCGGCGATCGACCTGACAGCAGTGCCTGTCGCAGCACCGATGCCGACGCCGTTCCAGCGGGTTGTGGTGTTGTTGGGATTGACGACCCGTCCGAAGCGATAGAGAATGGTGCCATCCACCGGCCAGTCCAGCTTGCCCAGATCAGATGTACGGATGGACGACGGCGCGGCCGGTGCCGCGTTTGGCGCCATCTCGGCACGACGTCTCGCCGTCTCCAATGCTGCAATCGCACCTGCAATCCGTGATTCATCGCGCGCTAGTTGCTGCAAACGGGAACGGGTTTGGGCAGTGGTTTTCTGCACCGCCGTCAGGCTGCGCTGGCTGCGTGTTTCCATATCAGCGAGCCTGCGTGCCTCCCGGTCCTTCTCCCGCCTGTTACGAGCCACATCCTCCTGCAGGCGTACCAGCAGCATCCGCTGGTCAATGATCTGATCCCTCAGACCTTCCACACGGCGTACCAGACTCCGGTCACGCAGCGCCAGCTCGTGCAGGTACTTGTAGCGGGCAACCAGGCTGGCGAACGAATGTGCGGAAAGCATTGCTTCCACATCGTAGAGGCTGCCCCGCTTGTAGATCTCGACCATGCGTCGCTGAAGAGCAGACCGCCTGTCGGCAAGCTCGGTCTCCGCCTCTACGAGCCCGGCACCTGCCTTGGTCACCTCCTCGTTGATGGTTTCGAGCTGCTTATCGAGCGCATCCACAAGTCGTCGCGTAGTTCTGCGTTGTGCCTCAAGATTCCTCACCTCGTCACCCAGCGTGCGCGCAGAACGCTGTAACTGCTCCATGCGGGCTTCGAGATCGGAACGTTCCCGGCGCAGCTTGTCCAGTTCATCCTGCTGCTGCCGCAGGCGCTGCGCGGCGTTCTGCTGCGGCTGAGCCGGTGTGGCCTGAGCGGCGATCTGAGTGCCATGGGTCAGAAATGCAACCATGATCAGCAGCGTGGTCGTAAACGATCCCGGTAACCGATTCCGTATCGCGCGCCTCATGGAGAAGTCATTCCCGCGTTGCCGTGCATCTCAGCATTTCCGCCACCCTCTGCCCTCCGGCACGTCCTTGGACCGGACTGCATGACGAACATCAGGGTTCTCGCCAGACCTGGCGCAGGTGGCGTCCCACGGATAGCCAGCTGCCAAGCAGACCGAGTATGCCGCCGCCGAGTATCACGAGCCCTGCCTGCTCACCAGTGAAGAACTCCGCGTTCATGAGATCCCGTGACACCATCCGTACCATGAGCCATGCGAGTACAACGGCAAGCGTACCACCCAGGATACCCTTGATGGCTCCGTCCATAAGGTAAGGCACACGCACGAACCGGTTGGTTGCGCCGACCAGTCGCATGATCTCGATCTCGCGTGTGCGAGCCAGTATCGCCATGCGGATCGTGGATCCGATTATGATCGTGGCCACGATCGCAAACACAGCTCCCAGTGTTGAACCCGCCAGGCCAGCGATACCGCGGATCTTGTAGAGTTTCTCAACCCACTCCCTGCCATATCGCACTTCTTCAACGACCGGATAGCTCTCCAGCCTCTGGGACAGCCGCAGTACCGTCTCCGGATCGCGATGCCCTTCCTTGAGGCGGATTTCCACTGAGCCAGGCAGGAATGTTCCCTCCATGACATCCCTGAACTCGTCGAGTTCGGCGCGTGCGCGCTGAAGAGCGGAATCAGGCGAGACGTATCCGATATCAGCGACCTCGGGAAACTTGCCGACAATGCGGATGAGTTCCTCCACCTGCGCATCGCGCGCACGATCAACAAGGAACGCCCGGATTTCCACGCGATCCTCGATCTCGCGGAGGGCGGATCGTATGTTGATCGCAACCAATCCGAACAGGCAGAATGCAAAGAGCGAGAATGCGATTGTCACTACTCCCAGCATGGCCAGCAGTGGCGAACGGCGGAACGCCAGCAGTACTTCCCGCAGTGCGAGTTTCATCGGCGTGCTGTTCCTCCACGCATGTCTGCCAGCAGGCGCGCCGTATCCGTACCGTCGAAGGTCAGTTCACCCTTGTCGAGCTCAAGGAAGCGCAGGTTGGCGCGCCGTATCAGCGCCACGTCGTGGGTTGCCATGAGAACAGCAGTGCCCCGGGCGTTGATCTCGCGCAACAGAACGAAAATTGCGTGTGTCGAGCGATCGTCGAGATTACCGGTCGGTTCGTCGGCCAGCAGGAGGAACGGGTCGTTGGCAAGAGCACGTGCAATGGCAACGCGTTGCTGCTCGCCGCCGGAGAGTTCATGAGGATAAGCTGTTGCTTTCGATGCGAGTCCCACCTGTGTGAGGAGTCGAGCCACACGGCTGCCAACCTGCGCCCGCGGTGAACCGGTTACCTCGAGTGCGAAGGCCACATTCTGCTCCGCTGTACGATCGGGCAGCAGAAGGAAATCCTGAAATACTATACCGAGCCTGCGACGCAGCTGCGGGATCTCGCGTGGCCTGATGGATGCACTCGAGTATCCGGATACCCGCACCTCTCCACTCGTTGGCCGGTCTGCCATCGAGAGCAATCTGAGCAGCGTGCTCTTGCCGGCACCACTGTGCCCGACGAGAAAGGTGAACTCGCCCTTGTGGAGTTCGAAGGAGACATTTCGCAATGCCACCCCGGAACGGGCATACTCCATGGTCACGTCCGAAACCCTGACGATCCCTTGTGCTGAAGGCTCGGTCACTCCGCCAATGCCTCTAGGAGAATGTCGATCAGCAGTGCCGGTGCCTCGAGTCCAACGTGCAATCTGAGCACCGGAGGGCCGGGTGTTCCGGTAAGGGATGCTTCTGCGCGGGTGACATGGGTGCCAGGCACGGGCGAACCAGCGCAGTCAAGACGCTCACGCATGCGCCCGAGACACAGAGCCAGTCTCTCACGGGAGTCGAGGGTGAGCAGACATGTGACCCCACCGGTCAGGGGCATGCGATGATCCTCAGCGGTACAGATCGGGTCAGTGGCAGGGATACTACCGGCCGACTGCCGGATCGGAACTGTCGCTGCGGCCTTGCCCGAAGCCTGAAAGGCAGGCGGGTCCAGCGGGATTGAATAAGTAACCCGCATGATTGCGGGGTGCTGCTGTGCCCAGATGCCAAGAGCATGGGTGGTGGCGCTCTGTCTCAACACGCGCACTTCGAGCGTATCGAGCCCGCGCTCCAGGTCTCTCAGCGCGTGTGGGTGCGGCAGCGCACCCCACAGCTCCATCTTGGCGCGCACCTCTTCGATAAGGCCCTCCGAGCCGCATACAACGCCCACCGGGTTGCCGCCAGCGCCATCCAGCAGGAATGCGGCATCGTGGAGCACGACATCGGCACCGTATTGCGCCGGACGCAACAGGATGGGTGAGGCCGCCGTGCTGTCCACCACCAGTGCCAGCCCGAGTTCGCGCGCGAGTGTGCGCTGTGGCTGCCAGTCACCGAGCCAGGCATCCTCGAGTGATGGTGCTTCCAGGAGCATGGCCCGTGTGGGGTTTCTCAGTGACCGTCGCCAGCCGCGGCTGTCGTCAGGATCAATGAATGTCACCGCTGCGCCCATGGCAGGCAGTTCCTGCTCAAGAAACACCCTTGTAGAGCTGCGTACGCGGTTGCTCGCCAGCATGTGATCACCGGGAC
Organism: uncultured Gemmatimonas sp.; assembly: GCA_964431565.1. Lineage (GTDB taxonomy): Bacteria > Gemmatimonadota > Gemmatimonadetes > Gemmatimonadales > Gemmatimonadaceae > Gemmatimonas. The sequence goes on along the minus strand of CAYSKN010000054.1, from coordinate 6,061 downwards.
GGAGCAGGGCCAGTATGGTGCACGCCGTGGCTGCGCTACCGCTGGAGAGGACGAGCGCCGATTCGGTGCCATCCAGTTCCGCGAGACGCTGGGTAAGTGCGTCAGCCACGAGCCGGCAAATCAGCGTCGAGACGCAGTACCCTGACAACTTCGGATGGCGCTGCACCTACCACGTCCCGCAGTACGACCCCACCGCGCGGGAGTGATTCATCGAGCTCCAGGACGGCCAGCTCGGACCTTCTCTCGGAGGCCACACGCACCATATCTCCCCCGTTCAACAATCTGACCAGGGCGTCATCCGGCCGCATTCGCACGAGCGGACCGCGCTCAGTATCTCCGGCATGCGTTGCGATGAAGCCCACCACAAGCAGTGGTGGAGAGAAACCGCTGAACATCGACAGCTTAGGTGGCCCTGCTGGCCGTTTTCCCTTGGTCATCAGATGTTCCCTCCAATTCCTTCTCCGCTCTTCCAGACCGCGCCTGGCACATGATACCCCACATCGTCCCGAATCAGCAGTCGGCGCCGGACGAGCTTGTCAAGCTCGAGAACAGCTTGCTCGATCGTTGTCTCCAGATGCCGGGCCACCCCGTCTGCTCCGATGGGTTCGTTGTCACGCACAACATCCCAGAATGAACGTTCGAGGTCATTAACATGGCCGAACAGCTCAGCCTCTCCTTCATGCCAGGATACCAACGCAAGCGCGTGACGTTCCAATACGGTCTCGATCGGATCGAGATGTCCGTCATGAATGCCGCGAAATGCGAGATATCCGCCTGGTCCATCGTCACTGACCCAGCGCAACAGCAGTTTTGCAACAATCTCGTCGGCGCAGGAAAAGTCCAGCAGGTTGACCCGTGAAAAATCGATCGTTGTCACCGCGGGAATGTGGACCTCGCTCACCTGCTGCTCGATCGCACTGCGCACAGCTGCACCAGTGGGGCGTGTGACTAGATTCGAGTACAGCTCACACACGGTACCGCGCAGCACCGTACCGACATCTATGTTCATGGTCACGCCCGTATCCCCTGGTTCATCGCGAGCTTCGACCGCGGGTTCTCTTCACAGCTGCCTCCTGATCCGCCTGGTTGCCATCGTCGGGCAGCCGTTCCGGTACAACCACCTGGAGTTGGGCGCCCGGAAAATACGGCAGCGACTTCTGAAGTGGCAGGTCTTCATCCCAGCCAGGTATTATCGCAATTCGGGCGGTACCGCTCCGTACGCTCAGCTTGCCGTTCCAGCGACGGGTAAACCTGCGAATACCAGCTATTCCCTGTCCACGTCCGTTGTCCTGGAAACGGTGACGACTTACTGCGTTGAGGACGGCTGCCTCAAGGGCCGCCGCGTCTCCCCATCGTTCATTCCTGTAATGTGTTGGTGAACTTTCCAGCGATCTCCGGAACCCGATTCCGGCATCGGTCACTGCCACGACCACCACACGTCTTCCCAGCCGGCGCACGTAGTTATAGGTCTGCACGGCAGCCCATCCGCCCTGTTCTGCGTGTTCAACAATGTTCTGACATGCCTCGCTCAGCGTGAGGCCAAAGGCACCTGTCACGGAAGCATCGAGATTCAGTTGGCCATGCAGAATATCAGCAGCCTTCTGGTGTATGCGCTCAACTGCTCCATGCACGTCTTCGGTGTGCGTGATGGGCGTGATCTCAAGCAGCACACCGCTCTCGCGTACCTCCCGCTCCCTGGGCACTGCGCCATGCAACTCGAACAGCTCACCGGCGTGACGAAAGAAGCCCGCACGTGACCAGTATGAAAGCGTATCTGTCTGCTCGGGCACGGCGAAGGTCATGCGCTCCGTCCGTGATTGTGCAACACACAGCATTGCCGTCAGCCCGTACGGTGACGCCCACCGAACGTGACGTGCATCGATGAGGATCTTCCCTTCGTCGGGCACGGCGGCCAGTTGCTCGATAACCTGTTCGAAACTCAGTTCATCAAGCGAAAGCGGAACGCTGATCACAGTGGTCACGTGGTGCTGAGCTCTCCGCGCAGATGGTTTGCGAGCCCCGTGGCTCCACGATGTTCGACGTTGCGAGCCGCAGCCTGATTTGCAGCAGCCATGGCGACCGTCAAGTTATCACCTGAGAGCAGCCGCGAGAAATGGGTTGCTCCCCATACATCGCCACATCCTGTCGGATCACCGGATTCGTTGAGTGTCAAGGTCGCGGCGGGCACAAGCGCAGTCCGGATTGCACCGAGCGTTCCTGTTCCTCCTCTGGATGATGTGGAAAGAGCATCGTTGTGACCACATCGATCGGGGAGGTGTGACAATAGCTCGAAACCAGGGGCCGCAAAGTAGGCTGCGCCGCGCTTGCCGAGGGTTACACACAGCAGCGAGGCACCGGCGGCGATTGCCGTGGCTGCTAGTGCCATTGAATCGGGTGCCATCATGCGCATCTCGTCTTCGTTGACCTGCAGGATATCAAAGCAGGCGCACCACGCCGCGACATCTGGGAGAGGACGGGATACGCGCAAACCGTCCGGCTGCACTGCGGATACCAGCATGTGCAGATCACAGTAGATCGGACCCCGGAAATGAGTGCGAATGAGCTGTGCCGTCTCGAGATCGAGTTCCCATCCACTCAACAGGTTGACATAGAGTGCATCAATTCGTGCGTTTAGGAGCGCTGGCTTGAGGCCAAGCCAGTTCCAGCCGGGTACGCCACCGCTGAGGTGCTCGGTACGTCGTTCGTCATCGATATACCGTAGTTCAACACGGTTGTTGGCGTACGGCACGGCTATCAGTTCGGCATCGGAAGCAGTGTGGCGGAGCGTCCGACAGAACACTCGTGCCCGATCAACCAGGTCATCGCCCACCTTTGCAATGGGAACGATCTCCCAGTCATCAGAGAGTGCCGCATCAAGTGCGGAGAGGGAGTAGGTGATACCACCCCATTCCTCAATTGGAATGCTCCGACGATCGCGGCCGTAGAGCACATCCCACACGAATGAACCAATAACTCCGAGTCGCTGTTTCCGCCTACCGGTGACGGGTGCTCCGCTGTCCGTGCTGATCACGCGGGAGATTTCCCGGTAGTCTGCGCAATGAAGGCAGCTACGGCGCCCACGACACCAGCAGTTCCGGGAAGGGTACCGGGAACGATCCGGCAGGGCTCGGAGGCGCTCCTGAAGGCGCGTCGCCGCACCTCTTTCCGCAGAGGCCCGAAGAGTGCTTCGCCTGCTCTCGTCACTCCGCCGGCAAGAACCACCACATCCGGATTGAAGATGTTGAGCAGGTTGGCGATACCTGCACCAAGCACCCGGGCGGTGTCACGCACTATCTCGAGTGCCAGCACATCGCCCTTTCCTGCTGCGTCATAGACCTGGGCAGCGGTAATGAGAGCAAGGTTTCCGTCGACCATCGCGTGGAGAATGGACAGCTCGTCGTTGATCAGTGCCTCGCGTGCCCGGCTGGCGATGGCTCCGCCGGATACATACGCCTCGAGACACCCATAGTTGCCGCAACCGCAGCGGCGCCCGTCGAGATCGATGGTCGTGTGACCTATTTCGCCTGCTGAATCGCTCGCGCCGTGATAGAGCTGACGATTAATGATGATTCCCCCACCAACGCCCGTACCAATGGTTACCCCTATCACATTCACACCACCGCGTGCTGCACCCAGCCACCACTCGCCGTATGTGGCGCAGTTCGCATCGTTGTCTACCTGCACAGCGAGACCTGTGAGCTGAGCCATGGGCGAAGCGAGCTCACGTTCGTGCCAATCCAGGTTGGGTGCCTTGAGGACGCGCCCGGTACTGCGGTCGACAGTGCCAGGTGCGCCAACCCCGATACCAACAAACGATTCGCGCCGGGCTCCGGTCTCGTTCATCGTTTGCAGTATGGTGTCATTTACCATTTGCGCCATGCGGTCGATGACGGATTCTGGCCCCATACCAGCCAGGGTCAGTTCTGTACGAAGTGCATACATGTGTGACCCGTCGAGTGTCATCGCCCCCACGGCGATGTTGGTACCACCGAGATCAACGCCGATGGCGTACCGCGATGGTTCCTCATGAATTGGACTGTTCAGGCTGTACATGACAAGGAAAGATACCTCATCCGAGCTGGTTCGCTGCCTGAAGCGTGCGGTGAGACAGTTCTCTTCCGCACTGCGATCGGTCCCGTTCTTTGCTTCGCTCAGCGCCGCGCCAGCTCGAGGGTTGCCTTCAGCACGCTCGTGGGTGCCAGTGTCCGCATACAGTCGTGGTGGTCGAAAGGACAGCGGTGCCGTCCGTGGATATGGCATGGCCGACAGGGGAGCGGGGTCCCTAGAGAGACAGACTGGGGGGCCAAGGGACCAAAACCGAGTGCCGGCACCGTCGGGCCAAACAGTGCCAACGTTGCGGTGTTCATGGCAGATGCCAGATGCAACGGGAGTGAATCGTTCGTCACGATGACCCGCGCATGCGCCAAGAGTGCAGCCGAACCGAGCAGGCTCAGTTTTCCGGCAGCATTGATCACGGGCGTGCCAGTTGATGCACGCACATGCTCAACAATGGCTTCTGCCAGGCCGGTGTCGCTTGCTGCGCCAATCACCACTATCCGTGCCGCCTGCAGGCCAGGGTCGGCGTGCTCATGCGGGAATGCCTCGACAAGCATGTCGGCGAGTTGAGCGTAATACGGCCATCTCTTGGTTTCCCACGCGCTGCCAGGCGCGAGAACGACGAGGGGAGCGTCTTCACTCACATCGAAGTCCACGAGCAACTGACGGACTTCAGCCGAATTGACTGGACCGGGATAGAGCAGAGGTCTGAGCAAAGGCGGGGCAGCCGCTCTTTCCGCTGCATCCGATGCCAGCGACCACAGGCGTGCCGAATGGTGCCAGGACGACTCGTAGTGCACGATACGGTTGCAGAACGGCCGTCCCGCGGAGCGATCGAAACCCACGCGTTGGTGAATCCCCGCCAGCTTTGCCAGTGCCGCCGTACGCAACGAACCCTGCGCCATGAAGGCTCGCTGTGCATGTACTGCCCTTAGACGTGATGCCATGCGGCTCAGGCCATGCAGTCCCGAATCGCGACGGCGCTTGTCGAACACCAGCACGCTCGCCACTGCGGGATTGTTCTCGAGCAACCCGGCATTGCCGGGTGTAGCCACGACATGCACTGGTCCCTCGCGCGCCAGCCTCTCGATGAGTGGTGTCGTAAGGACCATGTCACCAAGGAAGCTCGTCTGCAGGACGACACTCACCATCGGCTGAGCGCCTGCAGCTAGTCGACCTGCAGGACTGCGAGAAACGCTTCCTGCGGTATCTCCACGCTTCCTACCTGCTTCATCCGCTTCTTTCCTTCCTTCTGCTTCTCCAGGAGCTTGCGCTTGCGCGAGATGTCTCCGCCGTAGCACTTTGCGAGCACGTCCTTGCGTAATGGCTTTACCGTTTCGCGGGCAATGACCTTCTGGCCAATTGTCGCCTGAATGGCTACCTCGAAGAGCTGCCTAGGGATGAGTTCCTTGAGTTTCTCCGCGACTTTGCGTCCCCACTCGTATGCCTTGTCCCTGTGCACGATGACGGAGAACGCGTCTATCGCATCGCCATTTATCAGCATGTCGAGACGAACCAAGTCGCTTCGGCGATATTCCAGCATCTCGTAATCGAGTGATGCGTAACCCCGGCTCACCGTCTTCATCTTGTCGAAGAAATCGAGGATGATCTCCGCAAGGGGAAACTCCCATTCGAACTCAACGCGCGTGGTGTCGAGGTAGTTCATCGTCACGTAGGTACCGCGGCGCTCGGTTCCCAGAGCCATGATGGGCCCGATGTAGTCTGTCGGGCACATTATCCGTGCCTTGACAAACGGCTCTTCAAGAGAATCGATCAGACTCGCTGGTGGCATGAGTGCGGGATTCTCTACCAGCAACATCGTCCCGTCCGTCTTGTGCACGTGATACTCCACGCTGGGCACCGTTGTGACGAGATCGAGGTCATACTCGCGCTCCAGTCGTTCCTGCACAATTTCCATGTGCAGCAGCCCCAGGAAGCCGCAGCGAAAACCGAATCCGAGTGCAGTCGATGTCTCCGGCTCGTACTGCAGAGAGGCATCGTTCAA
>CAYSKN010000053.1:0-14731 GCA_964431565.1 uncultured Gemmatimonas sp. | reverse complement strand
TGACGCCGAAAATCCTTCTGAAGGGGCGTGCCGTACCTGAAAAAGAGCGTCCGATGTCGTTGAGTGATAAGAGGTGAGTTCAGCAGTCATACGCTCACCAAGGAACGAACCATCAAGTCCGAACTCTTTTTCGGTGGTTCTTTCCGGTCCCAGGTTGGGATTGCCGAGATTGGCTGGCAGGAAGGCCGACTGCCCGTTGTACTGAGTAGCGTTCCATGTCTTGACGGCGTCGAAGGCTCCTGGTGCGCGACCGGACTGGCCAAAGGCGGCACGGAGCTTCATCGTGCCGAATGACTCGGGCCAGAAGGACTCGTCGGAGATTACGTACGACCCACTAACCTTCGGGTAAAACTGCAGCCCGAAGTCCTTGCCGAACGCGCTATTACCATCGACTCTGCCTCCGACGGTCACGAAGTAGCGATCGCGGAGATTGAGCAGAATCTGCCCAAAAAAACCTGCGTTGACCAATCTGGTACGGGTTTCCTCGGCCAGTTTGGTCGACGCATTGCTGACGGTCGGGTCGCCCGGGCCTGGCAAATTGTAACCAGTCGCGGTAGCGGTGACCGTACCAGTTGTCACACTCTGACCGCCAAACGAAAGCGTAGTGGATATCTCCTTTGGAAGATCAACCCGATAGCTACCCACGTAATCGAGTGTCAGTGTGTGATTTCGTGAGAACTGGTCAGATACCACACCAAGAGGTGCAACAACAAAACCATACGGACGCTTGTTGCGGTTCTCCTGAGTGGCGAGGTCATAACCCACAGTGAACTTGTTGCTGAATTGATCATTAGGCTGAAACTCGGCCGTCGCGCCGGTGGTGAAACGATCAATCCAGGTATTGATCTCGTAGCTCAGGACCTGCCTCACAACGGCTGGATCGCCATTGCTGAAATAGTTGCGTTCCTGACGGAACGCATTGAGAGTGATCCCTTGAGCATTGTTGCCTGAGGGGGTGTTCTGAATTGCATTCCTGTTATATGCACTGTTCCATGTCAGCATCACCTTCGGTAATGGTGAAAAGGAGATATTGCCGCGAGCGCTGTACTTCTTCTCGAGATCGAGAGGAAGAACTCCCTCACTCGAGCTCAAACCTCCGGAAAGGAAGTACTTGGCTTGATCTGTTCCACCCGACACGTTGGCAGAGTAATCCTGCAGTTGGGCGACACCGGTGCCAGGCATGTGTTTGTCTATGAAGCTGCCGCGACCTCGTGTATAGTCATCCAGATTGAGAAACGGGCGTGGTTCCGGAGCGAATGGCATGAGGCGGTTGAAGCCCTGATCAGCCGAAGCACTCCAGCGTGCCGATCCGGTCTGGCCACGCTTGGTGAATATCTGAATTACGCCTGCCGATGCCTCCGTACCATAGAGCGTACTGGCAGCTGCTCCCTTGATTACCTCGATCCGGTCGATGTCGGCCGGATCGATATCCGCTAGAGGGCTGGCTGTAACATTCCCGCTGTAGCCGCTATAGTCGCCGGGTGGCACATTCTTCTCGTAGGCGTCACTCTTCACTCGAACTCCATCCACATATATGATGGGTTGATTGGATTGCGAGACGCTTACTGTACCGCGTAGACGAATCTGTGAACCAGATCCCGCCATACCGCTACCCTCGGTCACAACCATTCCTGGCGTACGGGCTTGGAGCAGTTGACTGACATCTGCTACCGGCTGCGGGATGTCGGCGACCTTGACTTGTGCAATCGAGTTTCCGACCTCGCGCTTGCGCGCTGCACCCGCTGTCCCCGTTACTACAACTTCGTCAAGTGAAATCGCCTGTGTTGCCAGCTCGAAGTCGGCCGTAGCAACCTGACCAGCGATCACTGTAATCGGTTTGCTCATTCTCGCATAGCCGATCATCTGTGCCCGAAGGGCGTGATTACCCGCTGGCACATTGGTAATCGTGAAGGCACCATCGGCGTTGGTGAGCGTGCCGAGTCTGGTTCCCTCAATTACGAGAGTTGCACCTGAGATGGGGCGGTTACCTTCGCTGACTACGGTTCCTCTGATGGTGCCAGTGGCTTGGGCGGATACCAAAGCAGGGAAAGCAAGAATCGAAGCAAGGCTTATCAGTAGCGCTCGATACCAGCTGCCTGTCTGATTGGATGAGTGAAACATATCTCCTCTTGTTGTTGACAACCCCGTCCGAAAACAGGTGAGAGAGCTGCAGGGTGTACTTCGTTGATACAGGCGTCCTCCATGAGCTGTGTGGTCTGGAAAGTGCGCTGTGGGGATTGCATTCGGCTCGTTTCATTCTCATGTGCACCTGACATTTACAGGCATGCCTCGACAATTCCACAGTGCTCAACGCAATGAAAACCACAAAAGGGGCAAACGCTGTTGTGCGGGTCCGTCCGTTCCATCGGTGATGGTACTGCCCGTTTTTCCTGAGAGCGATCTGTATAGCATGAAACCCGCGATACTGAAGCCGCCCGCCACGGCGAACGTGGTACGCACACGATTCAACCTACGCCGCTGGAATTCCGTCACATCAGTCCGGGCAAGATTGAACTCTTGGTAGAGTAGTTGTGTGCTAAAAACCGTAACATTACGAGGGACGGCTGCCCGTATCGTCATGCCATGTGAGCTCGGGCCAATTATGTCAGCATCAATTACCGTGACGCGTCTTCCCAGAATTGAATCGACACGGGCCGCACCTGGTGGTGAGAGCCGAATCCGGACAGAGCCTGGCTCAATGGGCTGGTCCATCCTGATTGGAGAAAAGGAGAAGCATCCAGAAAACAGCAGGCATATGCAAATAGCAGACGCAAGGCGCATCAGCAGAGTTCCGTGAGGTAGGTACGTCAATCGTGATGAGGCAGCGGACTGGGCTGCACGGCGCGGTGGGGAGAGGATCATGCTACGCGCGATCGGCGTGGGTGGCAGCAACTTCCCAACATATTCAAGTGCACAGTGCTGTCAATCGGTGTCTTACCGAAAACGGCGCAGATAACCCCGCAACTCCTGCCGTTCTCGGACTCGCGGCTACCTTCTCGAAAATGCCTTACAGAGCTACGCAGCGAGCCGCTCCAGTGCTGCGCGCTTGCACGTTGTAACGCAAGAAAGAGCCCCCATGCATGTGTGCATAGGGGCTCTCAGCGGCGGTCCTTACGTTATGCTGCCAGCCTGCAATAAGCAGTGGTGATCTTCTGCGCCCGAGCAGCCGGTAAGCTGTTCAGTTCACTGGAGGCACCATGACAATGGAATCAACCGCCAGCCTTGGCATTGGGGTTCGTTTCCAGTTCGCTCTTGGGAAGCGAAACACAGAGATCCTGCTGCGTCACGAGCTTCGAAATCGGACCTGGCAGTTCGAGAGAGTGCAAGGCACCTGGTGTGTTTGTCTTCTTCCACCGGTTGAGATCGCCCATGCGACGCCCTTCCAGCCACAACTCAATGCCACGTTCACGCTTGAAAAGCGTCCAGGCTTCCTCCAGGCTGGCCGCTGAAATGATCGGTGCTCCAACGGCAGTACGGAGTTCGTTTATCCTGGTGACAGCGTCCGTGTAGTTACCGCCGCGCAGCAGACCTTCGATCTCGATCAGTCGCATCTCCCGGCCGGACGAAAGGTTGATCGGTGAATTACGATCGGTAAACTTCTGCTGCTGGTGGAACGGCACCTTGCCTAGATCAAGTACTGCTGCATCACCTTCGGCCTGGGTGGGGTGCAATGCCCACTTCACGCGTGAATCCTTGGTCTGGGTGTAGTACTCGTCATACTGGGTTCGCCATACTGTGTGTGCACGATATGGGGTTGATGCCCCCGCCCAGAAGATACGATTGTACTGGTCGGTCGCACTTGACGCGTATTTCATCTGGAAGCTGAACGACGTAGGCACCTGCACGGCATCGGCAAGCGCACCAGGCCAGTTGCCCAGGTCCCTCCTGACGGACGCGCGACCGGCCAAGGCCGCATTCTTGATCTCAGCTATGTTGGCTGCCTGTCCGATTGCCAGTGCAGCGGTGAACCAGTTCTCGGCTCTACGCAGTACCGAATCGGGTGACACTGGAGGTCCGCCGTCCAGTGTAATCTGACACCAGTTCTCACCTAGGAGACGATTGGCGTAGCCGGCCCACAGTGCAACTCGACCACCTGGTTCATATGTTTCGAACGGTTTGCTGGACGCGCTGCGCTCTGCCTTGAAACGTGCATAGCCCTGCTCGGCAACAAAGCGCGCCTGATGAATCGATCCCCATCCCAGAGTGCCATCGTCAAATGCAAGTATCCCCTGCTGCTCTTTGGGAGTAATGCCGAAGCTCCCGGTGGAACCACCAGGGAATAGCTCACGCGATATTGCCGCTGTGGTGTAAGAAACCATGTTCAGCCCGTCCGACAGGAGACGCGCGCTGCCATTTGCCATCGCGGTATGTGCTGAGGGCAAGTCCAGAAACTTGTCTTCGTACCGCCCGGGATTAGTCACCTTTGTATCACAGGCAGACAGGGATGTCCCCAGAGCCACGGTGAGTGCGATTCGTGGCACATAATGCTGATACCGCGGTCTACCCTCTCTCTGATCGTTCATACCGCCTGTGACCGTCCGTTGATTATTGAGTGTTGGCTTCATCGTGGGATTATCCTCAGAAGCTGATGCGGAGTGACGCCAGGAATGTTGCTGGCGGGGGCACCTGTTCCGAGATACCGGTGTTCTGTTCACCGAATCCGCTGTCACCCACCATCTCGGGATCAAACATCAGGAAACGCTTGTCCAGCCATCTGTAAAAGTTCCGAGCCGAGAGAGTGAGACTGGCGTTCCGTGTGCCTGGCAATACGCGAGTGACAGGTACCCTGAGACTCAGTTCCCGAATCTTGAAGAATGTCTTAGGGTAGTTGCTGGTAAGAGATACGTAATTGGCTGAAATGCACTGCTGGCGTTCCCACGCCGTCATCTGGTCGCGCTGGTTCGCCGCTATCAACGCGTAGGCGTTGGTGCATGTTGGCCAGAGTACAGCTCGCTGGAGCGCCTGCTCGGATGCATTGTCATTGATCCAGCCTCCAGTCTGGTACTCGCCTCTGGCATCGAATTGAATACCCTTGGGCATTCCAATTGAGAGATTCAATCCGATTACCTTGGTGGGATTCTGCGGACCGAAGATGTAGTCACGCACTAGAACCGGATTTGCCTTCTCGTCGGCGTTCACGATACGGGTACCGCGGAGCGCCATTACCGGCATGCCAACCTGATTCCAGCCACCACCGGCAGCGAACGCCACCGCACCACCCAGATCAAGAATCTTGCTGGAGTTGGTGTATATGTTGCTGCCCACATTCAGATTCCATGAATCCGTCTCAAGAATGGTGGCCTTGAGTCCAAGTTCCAGCCCCCTGTTCTCGAGCTTGCCCACGTTCTCAAGCTGTGATGACGAGAAGCCTTCTGATTGTGGATGCCGTACCTGGAAAAGCGCGTCGGAAGTAGTGGAATGGTAGTAGGTCAGTTCTGCGGTGAGGCGCTCACTCAGGAACGAGGCATCAAAGCCGGCCTCGAACTCCGAAGTGCGCTCGGGGCCGAGACTTGGGTTTCCAAGGTTGCTGGGAACGAACGCGGATTGTCCGGCATACTGGGCGGCATTCCATGTCTTGACAGCATCGAATGCGCCCGGTGCGCGGCCTGACTGTCCGAAAGCAATGCGCAGCTTGTTGGTTCCAAGGGCAGCCGGCCAGAAGCTCTCATCTGAAATGACGTATGAGCCGCTGATCTTGGGATAGAACTGGAGTCCAAAGTCCTGTCCAAATGCGCTGTTGCCATCTACACGCCCGCCAACCGTTACGAAGTAACGATCCTTGAGATTGAAGAGCGCTTGGCCAAAAAGGCCTGCGTTGACGATGCGTGTACGTTCTTCCACCCCTGCCTGAATCGCGGTGTTGCTGACCGTGGGGTTGCCGGGTCCCGGTAGGTTATCGCCCTTGGCTATTGTATTGACCGAGGCATTAGTGGCGCTCTGGGCACCGAACGACAGCGTAGTGGAAAACGCAGCTGGAAGGTCCAGGCGATAGCTGCCCACGTAATCGAAGGTGAGCAGCGTGCTCGTGTACTTCTGATCGGACAGGATGCCATTGGGTGCGGCTATAAAACCGTAAGGGCGAACATTACGGTTCTCCTGTGCGGCCATATCATAGCCGACTGTGAGCTTGTTGTTGAAATTGTCGTTTGGCTGGAACGTCATCGTTCCACCGGTGATGAATCGGTCGATCCATGTACGGAGGTCGAAGAGGAGTACTTGCTTGACGACTTCCGGATTACCAGTGCTGAAGTAGTTCCGCTCCTGTCGATATGCATTGAGTGTGAGGCCGTGCGCATTATTGCCGGATGGTGTGTTCCGGATGCTCGTACGGTTGTAGGACGTGTTCCAGGTAGTGATGACCTTGGGAAGAGGGTTGAAGGTGAAGTTGCTTCGGATGGTGTTCTTTCCTTCACTGTCGAGAGGAAGGACGCCTTGATTGCCGTCCATGCTTCCGGATACGAAATACTGCATCTGGTCGCTACCACCAGCCACACTCAGGCCATAGCCTTGTCGCCGGGCTGCTGCAGTGCCCGGAAGAAGCTTGTCGAGCGTACCGCCAGATCCCCGCGTGTATTGATCGAGGTTAAGATATGGACGTGGTTCCGGCGCAAAAGGTAGAAGTGTGGCAGCACCCTGATCCATTGAGGCGTTCCACTGTGGTGCGCCTGACTGGCCCCGCTTGGTGAATATCTGAATCACGCCAGCAGATGCCTCGGTGCCATATAGGGTGCTCGCGGCGGCACCCTTGATCACCTCAATGCGCTCAATGTCGCTCGGATCAATGTCAGCAAGCGGACTGGCTGCAACGTTGCCGCTCCGGCCAGAGTAGTCACCGGGTGGAACGTTCTTCTGGTACGCATCACCCTTGACTCGCACACCGTCAACGTAGATGAGAGGCTGGTTGGACTGAGAGATACTCACCGATCCCCGCAAGCGGATCTGAGAGCCCGAGCCTGCCATCCCCGACGACTCAGTGACTACCATACCGGGGGCCTGAGATTGCAGCAGGGCACTCACGCCGGCAGATGGGGCGGCAACATCGCTCACCTTCACCTGGGCAATGGAATTGCCCACCTCTCGCTTGCGCGCGGCACCAGCTGTGCCGGTGACGACAACTTCGTCAAGCGAGATCGCCTGGGTAGCAAGCTGAAAGTCAACCGTTGTTACCTGACCGGCGGTAATAGTGACGGGCTTGTCGAGTCTTGCGAACCCGATCATCTGAGCACGCACGGTGTGAGAGCCGGCGGGAGCGTTGGTGATCGTGTACACCCCCTCGGCATTGGTCAGCGTGCCTACTCTCGTACCTTCAAGTACTACTGTGGCGCCGGATATCGGCCGGTCTCCTTCGCTGACCACCTTACCCCTTACTGTGCCAGTGGCCTGTGCACCAACAATTAGGGGGGTTACTACCAGCAACGCTGTAATCGACGCAACGAACCTCGTGTTGAGCAGCCTGAATGCGGGTGCCATATCTCCTCTTCTTTGGAATTCGCAAGAAATGTACGGGTAACGAGAGCTTGGAATGTCGAAGGCGATGGTTCCCTCCAAGACAGGTTGATCAAGGGCCGGGGTAACGTACGCCCCCGGCCATGTTGCATTGTGCTTAGCATTCGTCCTGACGCATATTGTCCTACCTTATCGCAGCCAGAACTGCAGAATCGGCAGCAGAACCTCGGATGGTCCCGGTACTGTGGGAGTGATCGATCCACCGGTCTTACCGGTGACGGACTTGTAGAACAGGAAACCAGCGAGGGCGGATGCACCACCGATTGCAAGGCCGGTTCGCATATTGTTCAACCGCCGCCGCTCGAGTCCGGTCACATCTTCGAGGGGGATTCGGAGTTCCTGATAGAGCGCTGTAGTCCCGAACTGAACGGTGGGGCCTGATTCCACCTGCACCACAAGACTATCGCCAGCTGACTGGGTGACTTCGGCATCGAGTGTTTCATCCACGTTCCTGCCCAATACGGACGTCAGTCGCGTCGCGGCAGACTGGGTGAGATGTATTCGCACCCGTCCTGGATCTATTTCCTGATCCATTCTGACCGGAGTGAGTGTGAAACAACCGCCCAGGAAAAGGCAGCCGGACAGCCGATACAGGGCACGAAACGCCGCAGCGGCACTTGCGTGTCGCCGGCGGGTCATGAAATGTCCATCAGGAATCTGGTGGTGAGGGCCAACGTACCACATGGACACCCCAGGCACAGGATCTCCCGCCGCAGAGTGGTCAGGTGAGCAGCGAGCAGGCTGCTGGGTCTTGGTGAGTGCCGCCATTCATATCTGCGTGGGCGGTCATGGGTTAGGATACACATTGGATCACCACTGTCAATCCTAAGCCGAACCACCCGAATGCCAAAGCCTGCCCTACTGGAGACCTTTCCCAACCCCTATCCTGACCGGATCTACGAGATCCATATGGAAACGGACGAGTTCACGTCACTCTGTCCGCTGGGTGGTGTGGAGACGGATGCTACAGAACTGAGGTTGCTGGAGGGAGGGGCACCGGATTTTGCAACCATCCGGGTGATATACGCGCCTGGGGGAAGGTGTTTGGAGCTCAAGAGCCTCAAGCTGTATTTCTGGAGCTTCCGCAACGATGGCATCTTCTACGAACGCGTAGTAAACAGGATTCTGGACGACCTGGTCGCGGTGACCGCGCCGCGTGACATGACGGTCGTTGGGGATTTCAAGGTGCGTGGTGGTCTTAAGAGCGTCATCACCGCGAGATACGTGGCCGCGGGTGTCTAGACATCGGTTGCTCTTGCAATCGGGTTCCCTTTGCAGCAGGTCCGGGTATATTGTGAGGCTCCCGGCAGCGGAGTAATTGTTGGCAGGACCGGGCTAGGTAGCTCAGTTGGTAGAGCAGCGGACTGAAAATCCGCGTGTCGGCGGTTCGATTCCGTCCCTAGCCACTTGTTGTCGATTCACTACCGACCTGATCGGCGTCTTTCTTCGACTGGGCGTCGTTTGGTGTTTGGATTGGGGAATGGAATTGTGGAGGCAGGGTCCGTTGTTGCACCCACATTGCAATGCCAAGGACGCACATCGGTGTGGGTGTTCCTGTCATTTCATTGACAGCAGTGGGGACTGGCCACCGGATAGGCTTGATCAGCGAATGCGCCAAGGGTAAGACAATTGTCGCAGCGGCGGAACATGGAACGCCTGAATAGAGTGTCGTCCGCTGCGCAGAATCAGGTGAGCCAGCTGCGGTTTTACTCTTCCGTGATGGACAGGGCTCAGGCTGTGCACACACATCCGACTCACCTGGATGTCGTTGGGTGGTGAGGCCTCCGATGAGCCGCAAGGGACGATTCGTGTACTCATCAACAAACCTAAGGTTGATCCAGCACAAAGAAGCTGACCACATCGCCTCTTTCAATGCCGGGGAGTCCTATATTGCTTCCCCGGCATTGCCGTCTAGGGCGGGCTGGCTATGGCAGTCTTGAAAGGCTGAGCAATGTGGTCCAGGTCTGCGCATTGTTTGTGGTTTTCCAGACGTATCCATTGGCACCGCTCATGTAGAACGTACGCGGATCTGTAGGATGCCAGACGATGTTCTGTATGCGGGTCTTGTGATCCATGATATTGGTGATCTCAGCCGGGAGCGTGCCGAACGGGGTCCACGTTGCACCAGCGTCAGTGCTCTGGTAGAGATGCAGTCCGCACGGGCCCATGCACTGCCAGTTGTACCCTACGATACGATTACCCGAGGCATCGTTGGGATCATATGAAACCATCTCCATATTCTTGCTGGACAGCTTCCATGTGTGGCCGCCATCGGTTGAGTAATAACTCTTTACCGGGTCACCACCATTGGTGGCGGCAGTGTGGAAGAAGTTGTTGCCGTTTCTGCTGGACGATGCAGTGAACAGTGCGGCAGTGGCAGCAGTTGGGAGATTATCAATACGTTGCCATGTAAGGCCGCCATCCCTGCTCTGGATAATGCCAAGCTGGGTCGGCGAGATGGTGTTGGGTCCAAATGGATTGTGAACCATTACAACCGCTGAGGCAGTCAGCACGTTCGCATCCTCTGGATTCACAGCTATGAATGACAATCTCGCGTGCTTCACAAACCCCGTTGAGAGCTCCTTCCACGATCTGCCGCCATCACTCGTCTTGTAAATGATCCCTTTGGTCACCCAGATCTTGTTGGGATCTGCTTCCATGTATGACGCGGGAGATGCAGCAGTGCCGTAGTAAGCCGTCTGCGGATGGCGCGGATCAATTACTAGAGCATGAGTCACATAGGCGTTCATGGTTGTGTCGATGGTTTGCTTCCAGGATTCACCACCATCAACAGATTCCCATATGCCTCCACCGTGCGCATTCATGTCCTTGATGGTGCCGCCGCCGCCAGCGCTTCCACCAAGGAGAATGCGATCGGGATTCACGGGGTCCTGAACTGCAACAGGATATTCAGTATAGCAGGCGTCGCCGGTGTTGATATTCCTGAAATCAGAAACAAGTCCGTTGGTTTTCCGAAACCATGTAGCGCCACCATCGGAACTCTTATAGAACCCCTTCCACTCAACGTTCACGTAGAGAATGGATGGGTTTTTTCTGTCGACGACGAGGGTGTTGTCTGTTCTATACCACTGATCGTCGTTCTGAGGAGCGCAGGAAATGGGCGACGGCTCAAAATCACGTGGGCCGCCGGTTCTGGTAGTGTCCTGGCCACCGGTCCTGGTGGTGTCTTGGCCACCGGTCCTGGTGGTGTCCTGGCCGCCGGTCTTGGTAGTGTCCGTGCCACCGGTTCTAGTGGTGTCAGTGCCGCCAGTAGGTGCGTTGCCAACCGTACTTCCACCGGGGTTTGCCGTCGGGTTGCCGCCGGTACTGGGCGTACGATCGTTGGTGCCCGTTGGTGACGATTGCTCTCCGCAACTACTCGCAAGTATCACAAGGGTGCCAAGGGCCAGCAGACGCAGAAAGGCGCCTCGCGTTTCTAGCGGATGTCCAGTCTTCCTCTGCATCTCGTCGAACCTGATGGTGAGTGATTCATTCTCCATGTAGACTCCAAGGGTTTCATTTCATGAATCGGCAATGTGGGAGTACTTCTTTAGCCTAAACTGTCATTTCACATACAATTTCATGTGTATGGGAGACTGTAAGCCCTTGTCAGCCTGAAATAGCGTGGCGGGTCTGTTACAGAGATGGCACAACTATTACCAATTGGTAACGGACCCGGAGAGCTGACGTTTGCAACCGGGTGTCAACCAACGAGCGGCATACTTCCTGGTATCAGGTCGCTATAGGATCTACACAGGGCAGATGTTCACTGGTAAGTCGAGTGTCTGTGGTTGGCCGGTTTGCAAGTTTCCTGAACTCTGATTCCCTCCAGAGCGAGTAAACTGCCGGAATTACAACCAGTGTCAGTACTGTGCTGCTCACCATGCCGCCAATCATTGGTGCTGCAATCCGCTTCATCACACTGGCACCAGTCCCGTTACCCCAGAAAATTGGCAGCAAACCCGCCATGATGGCCGTTACCGTCATGAGCTTGGGGCGAACTCTTTCCACGGCGCCCTCGATGATGGCTGCTGTGAGTGTTGTAATCTCCCGCGGTTCACCCTGCGCCATGCGTGCATTCCATGCATGATCCAGATATATGAGCATGATGACACCCGTCTCAGCAGCAACTCCCGCCAACGCTATGAAGCCAATGGCCACTGCCACAGACCAGTTGTAGCCAAGCCACCAGATGAACCAAAGTCCGCCAATAAGAGCGAATGGAAGTGAGAGCATGACGATCAGTGTTTCGCCCATGCTCCTGAAGTTGAAGTAGAGCAGCACCACGATGATCGCGAGAGTAGCCGGTATCACCAAGTCCATCTTCTTGCGTGCACGTTCCATGAATTCATATTGTCCGCTCCACACGATGTTGTAGCCTGTGGGCAGCGTAACCATGGCGTTCACCATGTCCTGGGCTTCGTGCACGTAACCTCCCAGATCCCTGCCCTGCACATCCACGAATACCCATGCAGTTGGTACGGCGCCCTCCGTACGTACCACCATAGGACCTGCCATCTGACGAATGGTTGCTAGTTGTCCTAGGGGTATCTGTGCTGCACCATTGATGGCAATGCCGCTCCCAGCTCCGGCCATGGAACCCGATGCCTGAGGCATTCCAGCGCCCATTCCGCCCGTAACCGACCTGTCCTTGATCTCGTGGCTTACGGGTACCAGGACCGACATCAGGCGTTCCGGCGTGTCACGAAGCTCCTGCGGATACCTCACACGCACACCGTAACGCTCCCTGCCTTCCACAGTCTGGGTGATAGTCATGCCACCGATTGCCGTTGCTATCACGGTTTGTACATCGCCAACATTGATTCCATGCCGTGCAGTTGCGGCACGATCAATATCAATGTCCAGGTAATAACCGCTTTCAGCCCGCTCGGCAAAAACGCTCCTGGTACCTGGCACCATATTCACTGCTGCCTCAACCTCTTTGCCAATTCGCTCAAGCTCAGCGAGATCAGGACCAAATATCTTCACTCCAACAGGCGTGCGAATACCCGTAGCAAGCATGTCAATACGGCCACGTATAGGCATTGTCCATGCGTTGATAATGCCAGGCAATCGTACGGCAGAATCCATCTCCGCAACCAGCCGCTCCCGAGTCATACCCGGACGCCATTGAGAATGCGGCTTGAGGCTGATGGTGGTCTCAAACATATCGAGCCCGGCAGGGTCCGTGGCAGTGTTGGCCCGGCCCGCTTTCCCATAGGCATGCTCCACCTCTGGAAATGACGTGAAGATTGCTCCCTGCTGCCGAAGCAACTCTTTTGCACGGGCAATAGGCAGCCCGGGCATAGTCGTTGGCATGTAGAGAATGGTGCCTTCATCAAGTTCCGGCATGAATTCGCTACCAAGCCTGGTCCATGGAATCCAGGAAACGATCACCATCACAATGCCGGCAAGAATGACTGGTCCGCGATGCCGAAGGACAAAATCAATAACGGGCCTGTACAGTGCCATCAGCACCCGGTTGAGCGGGTTTGCGTGCTCACGCACCATTCTGCCACGTATCAGCAAACCCATCGCTACGGGTACCAGTGTAACTGACAACAGACTTGCCGCCGCCATGGACAGCGTCTTGGTCAGTGCAAGCGGTGTAAACAGCCTGCCTTCCTGTCCCTCAAGCGAAAACACCGGCAGGAACGAAACCGTGATGATCAGCAGCGAAAAGAACAGGGCAGGCCCCACCTCGATCGTGCTCTCAACTACTATCCGCCAGCGCTGAGCTGTGCTCAGGTGACTTGTGCTGAATGTTCGGGCACCATGGTCATGTCCTTCGGCAGGTACGGCACGCTCGAGATGCTTGTGCATGTTTTCTATCATCACGATGGCCGCATCAATCATGGCCCCGATGGCTATCGCAATGCCACCCAGTGACATGATATCCGCTCCAACGCCGGCCCAGCGCATTCCCAGAAAAGCCAGAAGCAATCCCACCGGGAGTGTAAGTATTGCCACCAGAGCTGATTGTGCATGAAGCAGAAAGACGAGACAGACCAGCGCAACAACCAGCGATTCCTCAAGCAGTTTGCTTCTCAGTGTCTCTATCGCTCTCTCGATCAACTGGCTTCTATCATACACAGGTGTGACCGTAACGCCCGCCGGCAGCCCCTTGGCTGTCTCTGCGAGCTTCGCTTTCACGTTATGAATGGTGGAGAGGGCGTTCTCTCCGAAGCGCATTACAACTATACCGCCAACGGCATCGCCGCGTCCGTCCAAATCGGTTACCCCCCGCCTGTTGGCAGGGCCAATACTGACCCTGCCCAATTCAGCTACCCTGATCGGAGTACCACCGGCTGTAGCCCCAACGACTACATTTTCGATATCGCCAATGGACTTGAGGTAGCCGAGTCCGCGCACCATATATTCCCGCTCAGCGAGCTCTATGGTCATTGCTCCAACATCACTGTTGGCTGACTGCAATGCCTGAATGACGCGTGTAACCGGAATGCCAAAGGCCAGGAGCCTGGTGGGATCGATGTCCACCTGATATTGCTTCTCAAACCCGCCGACGCTCGCCACCTCGGCAACTCCGGGTACGGCAGTCAGGGCGTAGCGAAGATACCAGTCCTGGAGGCTCCGCAGTTCTGCCAGCGTCAGTTTACCAGTGGTGTCTTCGAGCGTGTACTGGTAAACCCATCCCAGGCCGGTGGCGTCGGGGCCGAGTGTTGGAGTAACCGTTGCCGGCAGTTTGCCCGTGATTCCATTCAGATACTCAAGGACTCGTGCGCGGGCCCAATAGAGGTCTGTTCCATCTTCAAAGATGACGTAAACGAACGACACACCAAAAAAAGAATAGCCACGTACAGTACGTGCGCCGGGTACCTTGAGCATCTCGGCTGCAATTGGATAGGTGACCTGGTCTTCAACAATACGCGGAGCCTGCTCTCCATAGTCTGCCTGAACGATCACCTGTACATCGGACAGATCAGGCAGGGCCTCAAGTGGCGTGGCACGCACCGCATAGATGCCGGCCACAAGTGCCATGATGGTCAACAGGATGACCAGAAGCCTGTTGGCTACGGCCCATTTGATGACATGCTGCAGCGCAATCACGGTGTCCTTGCTCCACTGTCGCGGTGCGCTGCATGCGGGTCTTCGGTGGAAGGCTTCATGGGCAAGGGTGCAGGCGGAGCCGTCATATCCATTCCAGGCATGTCACCCATGCCTCCCATTGACTTACCAAGACTGGATTCTGCGTCCACGAGAAACG
>CAYSKN010000052.1:0-15024 GCA_964431565.1 uncultured Gemmatimonas sp. | reverse complement strand
CGCCAGCCGCCAGATCCTGCTGTCGACATACTCTGTCTGCTGGAAAAAAGGAAGACGCGATAAGAACGACCACGTCGATGAGTATACAGTGCTCATTCCGCCGACGAGTCCCGTCAGCAGAAACAGGAGGGCCACTCCGCAGCCAAGGAGCAGTCCGCCGGCCAGGTAATGACCCCAGCCCGTGGGAAACAACTCGGTCATTTCGCGAACCACCTTGAAGAGGTATCCCGGATTATCCCGATGATGAGTCATCGTGGATGCCACAACACCGCCATCGGGATGCAGCAAACCCGGATCCGGAAGATAAACGGTGTCCATTACGGATTTCGCCTCGCCTCTCATCGCGACGGATTAGCAGGCCATGTCACGCCGGCATACTTTCCATACAAGTGGACGAAGCACCTTGGCCAGCCACAGCGACCTCATCCTGGGATTCCCTTGTCACGACTCATTCTGACCGCGGCGTTTCTGATCGCCACTTCCGGTGCCGATCCCTTGCACGCGCAGGCTCGGCCTCCCGCGGCGGAGACAAGTCCCGGCACCGCGGCCACCATCAGCTCCGCTCGACCGGTCTGGCCGGATGAAGGCCCACTCACCTGGGCTCCTCGTGCCACCGAATCCGCCATCACCGCCAACGATCTCAGGACGAGGCTCTACCAGTTCGCTGATGATTCCATGATGGGCCGCCGCATGGGAGAGGCGGGGAACTACAGAGGCACCGAGTATATCGCCAGCGAGTTCAGGCGTCTTGGACTCAAGCCAGCGGGCGACAGCGGCAGCTTCTTCCAAGTACTCCCATTCGGACCCATTGGTATAGACAGCACGACTGCATCACTCACTGTCGGGAGCCGCAAGCTGGCCAAGCGCACCGACTGGATCCCCACAGTTCCGACCATTGCCAACGGCGTGGGCTCATCCGTGTCCGTTCGCAATGCACCAGCCGTGTTCGCAGGTCAGTGGGGCGACACCTCGGTAGTACTGGACGCGGCGGTAATGCGCGGAAAAGTCCTTGTGTTCACCGCAGCGGCTTCCCGGCAACAAACCATAGCCCGCACGCCCACACCGGCGCTCGTGAGTTGTGTCGATTTGCCTGATCGGTTTGGCGCGGACGCAGCTATTGCCGAGGAGGCACGCCGACGCAGCAACTCTGGCACAACGGCAGCACGCCCTCCATCGGTGCCGACGATCGGCCGCGACCCACGACCACAGAAGGTCGGAGCAGCAGCGGTACTGGTAGTCGATCTTGATGAAATGGCGCAGGCAACGATAAGAGCCGCCTTCGGCCAACCAATGGGTATGCGACCGGCTGCGCCACTGAACGCCTCTGCTCCCGTCAGCGCATCCATTTCCCGCGCCGCAGCCGTTGAGATTTTCGGCAGACCCATTGAACAGGTAAGCGTTGGCACTACGGGGCAAAGGGTCAGCGCATCATGGAATCATGGCTGGCGCCTTTCAGCCACACCGGCACGCAACGTCATCGCAATGCTGCCGGGCTCCGATCCGGCTCTGGCATCAGAGTACGTGCTGGTGGGTGCTCACAACGATCACATGGGCGTTAACCAGTCAGCTGTGGACCACGATTCGCTGAGGGCCTACAACATGGTTGTCCGTCGCCAGGGCGCCAACGATCCGGTATGCAAGCCCACCCCACAGCAGCAGAAGACGATAGACTCGCTCATCACATACGCACGCAGCATACGACCACCCCGCCGTGACTCCATAATGAACGGTGCCGATGACGATGGGTCAGGCACCGTTGTGATGCTCGAGATTGCAGAGCAGTTCGCAAACGAGAAACCGGGGCGGTCGATCATCTTCATCTCCCACCAGGGCGAAGAAGCGGGGTTGCTGGGATCACGCTGGTTCACCGACAATCCTACCGTGCCCCTTGAGCAGATCGTGGCCGCGCACAACATGGACATGGTCGGCAAGGGACGAAACTGGCAGGTCAGGTTCGGTGGCCCCAACTCTGTACAGATGCTTGGTGCGCGTCGTCTCTCACGACAGTTTGGTGACATCATTGACTCCGTCAATGCAAATATCAGTGAGCCCATGGCCATAGACCGCAGCTGGGACGTTCCGGCAAACCCGCTTAATCGCTTCTGCAGGAGTGACCAGGTGAACTACGTGCGCAAGGACATACCAGTAGTGTACATGTCGCTTGGCTACGCTGTCGACTATCATCAGCTCACGGATGAACCACCATACGTGGATTACGAGCACTCAGCCCGACTCGGGCGCTTCGTTCACCAGGTCATGACAGCGGTCGCCGACCGACCTGAAAGACCAGCTATCTCGGGACCCGATCCGACGATGCCCTCCTGCGGGCCTTGATGAGTCGGGCCCGGACCGCGTCAGGCATCAACCGAACGGACGCGCCAGGCTCTGCCCTCGCGTCCCGGCAGTGTCAGTTCGAACACAGTGCCATCGACATCACTCTTTACCAGTCGTAATGATCCACCGTGGGCCTTGGCTATCCAGGACGCGATCGGAAGACCAAGGCCTGCGCCCGATGAATCCTCAATGCCTGAACGATCAGAGGTGTGCTGCACGCGATAGAACCGCTCGAAGATCCGCTCCTGATGTTCGGGCGCGATGCCGGGACCGGTGTTGGATATGCGCATGACAGCACCACCGGTCTGACCACGCTCCACATCTACAACCACGCTGCCACCCGGTGGCGTGTACTTGATGGCGTTGTCCAGCAGGTTCATGACCAGACGCCGCAACATTGCATCGTCTCCCAGGCATGGTACTTCGCTCACCGGCAGGTACTCAAGGGTTATCCGTCTTGCCCGGGCAATGCCGCTGATGGCATCAACGCAATCACCAACCATCTCCTCAAGGTACAACGGTTCGGGGTTGATGGTCGCTTCCGCAGCATCACGCCGGGCCATCATGAAGAGACCCTCGACGATCGTCGTGAGTCTGCGCGCTTCGCCGTGAATTATCCTCAATGCTTCCCTGTACTGCCCGGCTGGCCTGTCCGCGCTCAAAGCAAGCTCGCTCTCTCCTATGATGATGGCTACAGGAGTCCGGAGTTCATGTGAAGCGTCGGCTGTGAATCGCCTGCGTTGCTCGAAGGCATCCGCCACGCGATCCAGCAATGCATTGAAGGTTCGCGAAAGACGCGAGAGTTCATCGTCGGAAGATGGTACCGGAAGGCGCCGATGCAGATTGCTCGCTGTTATCTGCTCAGCCTGATCCCGCATCTCATCCACGGGCCTGAGACTGACCGCTGCCAACCCGAGCCCTCCCGCCATTGCCAGCAACAGGACGACCGGAAAACCGATCCACATGGTTTCGCGGAACCTTTCAAAAAGGGCATCACGCGCTGCCAGGGACTGGCTGACAGACACCACGAACACGCCTCTCTCGGTCTCCACCGGCACCGATACTACACGTTCCCGTTGAGGTTCTATGGTCGTCACATCGGTGTCCATGGCAGCAAGCGTGCGTACAGCCGATGCGCCTGCACGCTGCCAGCCTGCTGCGCCTCCGAAGTAGCGCGTCGTACCTGACGTGGAATCCACCGCCAGCAGCAACAGGTGCGTTCCTTCGGCGCCCTCCCTGCGCTGGAAAACAGCCACGCCAATGTCACGGTATCTGTGATTCTCGAGCGTACGATCGGCGGCCCAGCGCGGCGCCAGCGAATCCGACTGCCAGGTCGTTGGCACAGATCCAAGTGCAAGCCTCAGCGATGCAGCCACGGCACCGGCTGTCTCCGTCAGAAATGCAATACTGTCGGAACGCGCAGCCCGCTTCAGCACGATGTAGGTCATGCTGCCAGTGATTACAAGCAGCACGCCAAGCGCTGCGGTATACCAGAGTGTGAGTCTGGCACGAAGGCTTCGACCAGTCATGCTGACTCGCTCACTCAGCAGTGGCTCCTGAGAGCAGGTACCCTGCTCCCCTTCGTGTATGCAGCAACGGACTGCTCCTGCCACACTCGATCTTCCTCCTCACTCGTCCGATATACACTTCGAGTGCGTTCGATGCGGGATCATGATTTGCGTCCCACACGTGCTCAGTCAATTCTGCACGACTTACCACCCTACCCGCATGTCGCACAAGATATTCAAGCAGCGTGTATTCGCGCGTCGTCAGGTCCAGGAGCACGCCATGCCGAACTACCTGCTGTGTGCGGGTATCAACGACAAGATCACCTATCACGATCCGTTCGTCGTGAAGTTCATGCCCACGCCGCATGATTGCCCGCAGTCGCGCGAGCAGTTCATCCAGCTCGAAAGGCTTGGTAAGATAGTCGTCTGCACCTGCATCGAGACCAGCGACGCGATCATGAACGGCATCGCGTGCAGTAAGCAGCAGAATCGGCGTCTGCAGGCCACGTCGTCTGAGATCTGTACATGCATCGAGCCCGGAACGACGCGGCATGGTCACGTCCAGAATGATCGCATCATACTCATTGACTGCCGCCTCGACGACCGCCGCTGCCCCATCAGCCACCACATCAACCGCAAAAGCGCGCGCGCGCAATGCCCGTGACAGAAGGTCGTTCAGGCGAGTGTCGTCTTCCGCCAACAGGATCCGCATGGTCCGGGAATCGTCAGCTTGCGTTCAGGTTCGGTGGTGTAGCCTCATCACGCGCTCTTCACGGAGGCCGGCCGATTGACCGGTTACCCAGTGGAAGCGGAAATGAAGCATCAGGAGATAATATGCTAATCGCACGTATTTCGGCGTCCATTCCCGCCCTCGCCCTCGCAGTCGCAGTTGGTGCACAACAGCCCGCACGGCCTGCCCAGACTGCGCAGAAGTCACAAACACCGACCGCAGGCCAGCCGGCCAAGACCGCTACCCATGATCCGACCGGCCATGCCGCCGCCACATCCACTACTATACCAGCCCCAGCCAATAAGAATGAGGGAGCCACCAAGGCCAAGTTGCCAACGTCAGGCCAGAAGACCAAGGCTGACACCACCGGGAAGACGCCCAGGAAGCCGACGATCTGAGAATGATCGGGAACGGCAGCAGGACTTGACTGCTACCACGGACTGCGCCGGTCGACCGGTTACACCAGCCGACCGGCAGGTTTGGGTTGCGCGTGAACGCAGCTGACACGGATCCTGGATCTGCAACCCATGGACCACGACGCTACTTGTGCACGATTCCACTCATCCCACCCGCAATCAGCGTGGCGACATTAGCCAGCACACGAGGCAGCGCGATGCCACCGGGTGAAGCGAGATAGCGCGGTTCCCAGACCGGGGAGAACTTCTCCTTGAAAAACCGCAAACCCTGAAAGTTGTAGAACGATTCCCCTCGTCCGTACAAGAATGTGCCCGCGCGTGCCCACAGTGGCGCCAGTTCGGGACGGGTAAGTTCGGGGTCCACCAGCCCAGCAAGCGGCGTCATACCAAGATTGGCAGAGCGATAACCGTGTGACTGCCCCCAGAGGAGCAGCTGCACGAACAACAGGTCCATGGTGCCTCGCGGGGCCTGCGCCGTACGACGCATAAGGTCGGGTGACACCTCACCCCCCGGTGCCCCCACCCAGATGTTCGCAAACGCCACAATGCTCGCCCCCTCGGCAGTGTGCTGCCTTACCACCGCAGTTGGAAAACATGAGAGATATTTTTCATCGAAGCGCCCGAGCGAGAACCCCTTCTCCCGGGTGTTCTTGCCGCCAAGCCATTCGTCAGAGACCCGTCTGAGTTCCGGCAACAGCGGCGGCAATCCTGCCGGGGGAACAACCGCGAACTCCAAACCTTCTTTATCGGCATCCTTGAGCACCCTGCGCATCCATTTCCGCTCACCACCATCGAGCGTAAAGTGTTCGAGCGGAACTACCGCTTCCTCACCCAGCTTCAGAAGCGTGAGACCAAGATCGATGTAGAGCGGCAGCCTGCGCGGTGTCACTTGGTAGAACACCGGCCAGGCACCCTGGGCATCGGCCTCCTCCCGGAAATGCCAGGCCGCGTCGGCCAGTCTTCGACCTTCACCAACTGGATCTCCCATTGCAATCCAGCTCCGGCCTGACACCCCATACATCACGAACGCCTCCAGATCATCGGAGAAGACCAGTGCCTTATCACCCAGCAGTGCCAGTGATGGTGTGCTCTCCGGTACCCGCTGGATGACCGAGCGGACCTGTTTCAGCTCTTCCTCCGTAGGAAGCCCAGGCTGATGAATGGCAGGCCGGAACAATCTCCACAGCCCCACCGTCAGCGTGGCGATAATCACGCCCGCGCTTGCGCGCAGGAAACGCGGTGCATTACCACGAGCTGCAAACTGCCACCAGAGGTCATCACTGAAGTCGACCTGTCGATATGCAAAGAGCCCCAGCCATATGCTCGCCCCGATCACGCCTATAACCGCAACCATCCATCCCGGTGTCAGGAAGTCAGCCGTCAGCGCGGTGGGCCGATAGAAGGCACGACGTGATCCAACGAGAGCCGCCATCACTACTCCCAGCATCGACGCCTCTTCCCAGTCCAACCCCTTGAGCAGGGACGTGATAATACCGACGGTCAGTACCAGCACGGTGGCGCCCCAGGCAGCATCCAGACGACGGCGCAAAGCTGCACCAAGCACCAGCAGGCCCAATCCGGCCAGACTCGCGGCGAAATGGCTGAGCTCCACCAGTCCGAGCGGAATGACCGCCGTAAGGGCGGACACACGACCATGTGCAGCAGGAGTAGCGCCCGAGAAGAGGAGGATCGCACCACCGACAAACACCCCCAGTCCGACCACAGAGGGAAGCAGTGGCTGCAGTACTACCGCCACACGCGCCGCACCACCCATAGCTGTCGCAGCAGCGGCAGACATGGTTCCGAGAAGTTCTGGAACCCGTTGGCCATGTTGCCGAACCTCGATTGCCGCGAGTGTCACCAGTCCGACGGTAAACGGGATGAAGTAGTACACGATACGATAGGCAACGAGCACGGCCAGCAGGTCGGCCGGTGGTGCCGTGCCACGAAGAGCAACAAGCATGATCGACTCGAAGACACCCAGGCCACCCGGTACGTGACTCACTACCGCCACGAATTGTGCCAGCACAAAAACACCGAGAAATGCCAGCGGAGGCATGTCGTGTCCGACAGGGAGAAGAACGTATACCACTAGCCCGGCCATACCCCAGTCGATGAGCGCCAGAAGCACCTGCGCCGCCGCAAGCCGCGGGGTGGGCAAGGCGAACCTCCAATGACGCCACACAATTGCCTTGCCCTTGCACATGGCTGCCCACGCGATGTATCCAGCTGCCACGGCCAGCAATAACACTCCCAAGGTGCGAGCAAGGGCAACCGGCACTCCGAGATCACCGAGCATAGCTTGGGTCTCAAGCGTCAACGATAGGCCGCATACCAACAGCACCCCCACCACGAAGGTAGCGCTCACAAAGGCCGCTGCCTGGGCGATCTGTTGGGTGGACAAACCCCACATGCTCCAGAAGCGCACCCGCACCGCACCACCAGTCAACAACGCAAATCCGAGGGTATGACTGAGAGAATATGCCAGCATGGATGCCAGCACTGCACGTGCGCGGCTCAGGGTCGTACCCACATACTGCAACGCCAGCAGGTCATAGCCTGTCAGAAGCAGATAGGAGCACGCCGTCAGGAGGCCGGCATGCAACAGAGCCAATGACGGCAATGCCCGGAGAGCCGTTCGCAAATGCAGGTAGCCTGCACCAGCAAGTTCGCGATGAACCACAACCAGGGCCACGCCCAGAAGAAGCAGTGTAGCAAGAGGGGGCACCCACGCATGCCAGGCATCATGTCTGCCCTTACCGCCATCCCAGGCGAATGTCACCTTATCGAGTCGTACATAGTTTCATCCAAGATCTGTCTTGCCAACAATCGATGCTGGTAATCCATGGGTACCGTCCGAGAACGAAGCATTGTTGCCGCATCAAACAATACACTCAAGGTGACAGCACCGTGACAATCCCGGCAACCACACGCCGACACCTTCATTGGTGGCAGGAAATGACTGCGTTGATGATCTACCTGGCCACCTGTTCGAGTGCCGCAGGTGTTGCCGACGCACAGATGCCCCCTAGCCGTGAACCGCGCAACATCCCCGTCATTGAAGTGCCTGCTGCCAGCGGACGCACGCTCGCGCTCTTTTGGAGTGGCGATGGTGGCTGGAGAGGCCTGACCAGCGAGATGTCTGAGGAATTCGTCCGACAGGGCATCGGGGTACTTGGTGTGAACTCACGTGCCTGGCTCACATCAAGCACGCGCACGACGGACTCCCTCATCAATGACAGTGCAAGCCTGCTGCGTCACTACATGAGCGCATGGAACAGGAATCGTATCATGCTCATCGGATACTCTCGCGGTGCAGGCTTCAGCGCGATCCTTGCAGGCAGGCTTCCACCCGACCTGCTGACAAAGGTAGAGTCGGTTGTATTGATCGGCATGGAACACACAGCCAGCTTCGAGTTCCATCTCAGTGATCTGGTGCGTAACACCAAACGCCCCTCCGATATCCCCATCCGACCATTCATTGACCGCATCAGTGGTATACCTGTGATATGTGTCTATGGAACATCAGAGGACGATACGGTATGTCCGGAACTCGATCCCGGTCGTGTTCACCTGATAGGGCGGGACGGAAGCCACCATTTCGATCGGAACTACAAACAACTTGCGCGGGATGTTCTGGCGGTCCTACGACCAGGAACCATGCACTGAACCCACAGTCGGAAAGCGACTGAACTTCACCCAGCTGACACGCGCGAGTGGCAACGCCTCATTGGCTACGCCGGCACCGGGTGCCGCGGAAACGGCAGCATGTCTGTCTCGAGTATCCCCCCAGCCACAAGCGGTGATATCGCCCGCATGAACTGACGCGGGTCCAGGTCCACGGGGAGCCCGCCCTCCACCTTGATGTCGTGCAGCAGCTCGGCGAACGTCTTTTCTCCGGAACACGAAGCCAGAAATCCCGCATCTCCCGCGTTTACCGGAATCCGTGTGGAAAATGGATAGTCCACGCCAACCTCGCCCTCCCTGGCTGTCCATCTTTCGTCATCGTCCGGTGCAACGCCATAGGTCAGCGTGAACTCCGTGAGCGGTGAAAGCGTCGGCCGCGAATCCAGCAACTGATCGATCACGTCATCGCCAGCCGCCAGGAGCGCCTGCATGTCCAGCAGCCAGGCTACTTCACTCCATCGAACATGTCCCCCGCGGTCCGCTGTGAGAGTACGCCCCTTGCGTTGAGCTCCGTGACGCCGAAGCACGATCGTACAGAACTCAACCTTCTCCACCCCCAGTCTGTCCAACAGGCGCATTTGGGCGATAAGTTCTGCCGTGCGTTCTTCGGGAGATCCCAGCAGTTGCCTGACGAAGTGGGTAGCAAGATCGGTGGCACCGTTTCCAAGGAGTGCCATATCGAACTCGTCACTGGCAGATCCAAGCATCGCCCGCACCCGAAGAGCAGCGGGTGCGCCCTTCCGCGCAGAGACAATGCAGGTGCAATGAAACACACCGCCTGGTGCGAGGAACTCGTGTACCCTCGACAGAATGGCGCCCGTTACCCGTTCGCCATCCTCACCGCCGTCACGGTAGATCATCTCCAACCTCGCCGATGGCACATAGGGCGGGTGCGCCACAACGCAGTCGAACTTCATCCCTTCAACCGGTGCATAAAGATCGCCCCGGAGTGCAGTCACATTCGACATACCATTCAGGCGGGCATTGAATTCTGCAAAGAGCGTGGAGCGGCTGGTGATGTCGACTGCCCACGAATGACTCGCGCCGCCTCGCGCTGCAATCAGTGCGGCCACCCCGGTTCCCGAACACAGTTCGAGAAAACGCTGACCCGGAATGACAGGCAGAGTGGACAGGAATGTCCGGACAGAGCCGGTGATCGCCGGATAGACGACATCCGTTGCAAGCCCATACATGGCAATGCCGGTGTCCTTGAACGCGGGTCGGTCGGAAATGACATAGATCCCTTCGGTTGGGTAAAGCAGAACGGATGACGTCAGATGTCCGTCTTGCTCTGTTGCAAGGCGCAGGCGCATGAGCAGTACACTGCTGCCTGGACCGAGCAGGCGTTCCACCAGATCCACGCTCAACGTGTGGCAATCCAGGAACAGAGCCACAAGCACGTCGAGTCCGCATTCCGGTATCATCTCACCGCGAGCATGTGCACGCATGCGAAAGTCATATATGGAAGGGCTTCCGGTACGCTCGCAGACAGCCATCACGGTGTACCCGTGCTCAGCCAGCATAGCCCGGAATTGGCCGAACGCAGCATCGGGTGCCTCAGGATCCGGCAGCAGTATCGGATTCACGCCGTCAGTCGGGACACGGGAGAACTCACCCCCAGTACCTGACTCGGGTAGCGTCGAGGAAGGCATGTGGCGTATCGTACTGAATCCGCCACGCATCCACAAACATCCACTCTCCGGACCACCGATGCGAATTCTGCCCTTGCAATCGCTTACCGGCATTGCCGTTGCGCTGTTACTGGTGGATGCACCGCCCGTTATTGCTCAATCTGGCCCCTTTCAGCCTATCGGCACCATCTCCGGAGGCAACAAGGTGCTGGTTGAAACGAAAACAGTGAAGCGTACCGGTGACGAGATAACTGCTACCCTTCGCGTTCCGTTCGAAAAACCTGCCAAGGTGCGCGGTGAAGAATGGTATGGCTCCCGCACGCTGGTATCCGTCCGCTGTACCGGAGGCACCGTGGCAGTCAAGGAAAACCGGTATTACTCGGATGCGCAGTTCGCCAAGGTTGCGAGTGAGAAAATCGTCAAGATTCCCGGTTACGCCAAACCGGTTCCCGGTTCAGCACCGGCTGTGGCCATGACGCATTTCTGCAAACCGGCAACACCATAAGGCTCGTTATCCACCGCCCTCATGTCCTGCGAAATTACCTGCCCGGATGATAGGTACGTGTTGCATGCTGTTCAACATCCGTGCGGTAGTAGTTCACGTCTTTGAAATCACCAGCCGCGTAACGCTCTGCCTGGTTGAAAAAATAGGACGATGATGGGTCACCGCTGACTCCACCAGCCAGCACGCTCTTTGCCCGGACCTTCGGACCGAACTCCACCGCCGCAACAAAACTGTTGCCCCGGTTGCCGTAGATGCGCCTGGTGGTGCGCGGTCCGGTCTGACCGAACGCGGCGAGTGAACCCCAGTTCGCTGAGGCGAACGGAACTGCAATACTCGGCTTGCTGTCGTCGAAGCCAGCGTCAATCGCACCGCTGAGGCGCTGATAGCGATTGACCTCCCCCCAAGGAGTCTTCCATGTGCCGAAGTCACGTGTCAGACGATCGGAGGCATCCGAGAGAGCCCCCAGCAACATGGCAGCAGGAGCCTTTGTCTCCACAAAATCGAACAGGGAGACGCCGCCAGTACGGGCCAGGCCGGCTGCCGCCTGCGAGATCTCCTCCCCGTAGGCATTTGCGAGCGTCATCGGTACCGAACCCAGAGAGAATCGGTAGTTCCAGGCGCGGAGCTGGGCGACTTGTTCTGCCAAACGTGCCTTGAGTGCATCGCCAGCCTGCAGTGTATCCCATGCCTTGATCAGAGGAGGGATCAGATGTTCGAACGCAGGAAGGTAGCTGTCATAGGCAGCTGCGATCAGCCCGTCAATGGTGAAGTCGCTGCGCCCCGACAAGACCCGCACGGCATGGATGCCACGCGGATTGTCCTCGCGTTGCGCTGACATATACACCGGCCAGTCGCCGATCTTCGGACTGTCGGATCCCGAGGCGGTGAATGGCCAGTTGTTGGTATTCATTATCCAGCCGCTCTTAGGATTGATCACGGTTATCATTTCATCGAGCGTATGCAATCCCTTCCAGTCGGTGTGCGGGTCACTGCCGTCAACCGGTTTCGTGAAGTCTATGGACGGATCACGCCGCGGAATGAAGTTGCCATGGAAGTAGGCGATGTTGCCGTCGGCATCTGCGTACATGGTGTTGTTCGACGAGTTTGTGCGCAGTTCCATCACCCTGCGGAATGAAGCAAGATCGGTTGCCTTGGTGCGCAGGTAACTCTGCTGCAGCGCCTTGAGCGGTTCCTGCATCAACGACACTGCCACCCACCTGTCACCCTGCGAGCGAATGATCGGGCCGTGGTGCGTGAAGTACGCCGTCACGGCCCGGCTCTTCATCCCCAAAGCCGTCCTGTACGGCAGCACTATTGTTTTCGCAATGACGGGCTTGTCGGCTCCGCCATGCCGGTAGGTGTAGCCATCGCCTTTCCGTGTGACTGTCTCAAGGTATTCATCGATCACATCGCCACCGCCCGACGTGTGCATCCATCCCAGGCGGCTGTTGAAGCCCTGATAGATGAAAAACTGGCCCCACGTGACTGCGCCATAAGCATCCAGCCCCTCCTCGCTCGCCATGTGGATCTCTGGGCGAAAGTAGAACGAGGTATGGGGATTGATCATCAGGAGCGCGTGCCTGTCGGTGGTATTGCCTGGCGCAATCGCAAAACCGTTTGATCCACCGGGCTCCTGTCCGAACGGCGAGCGCGAAAGATCACCCACCGCCTCGGAGCCGTTGCCTCCTCGCGATCCAGCCGGTGCAGCGTAGAACTGTTCGAGGCCCCTGAGACCGACAGACTCTATGTCACCACCGATGCTGCCCTCGCTGAATGTCAGGGCCATCCACGGCTCGAAATGTGTTATCAGCCGCGGCTTGACCTCCGGGTGCGTGTACAGATAGTAGTTGAGTCCATCAGCGAAACCGTTCATCAGCGTTCTGAGCCATGGCGGGCTTTCTGCATACTGCTTCTTCATATCAAGCGTATCGATGAAGAGCTTCATGCGGAGGTCGCGCCAGATCTCGCTCTCTCCCTCCACCTCGGCCAGGCGCCCCATGGCATTTATGTAGTTCGTCTCCACGCGGTTGAAATCGTCCTCTGCCTGCGCGTAGACCATGCCGAATACCGCGTCGGCGTCCGTCTTTCCGTACACATGGGCAATCCCCCACTGGTCACGGATGATCGTTACCCGCTCCGCCTGCTGAGACCACCGATCTGGTTGCGCAGGGAGCGAAGGTGCAGCGAGCAGGAGGCCCGCTGAGAAAAGCCAATGGAACCGTGTTGTCATGGCTGGACCGGAACTGACTGGATGTCGACTGAAGTGCTCAGGCTGCGCGGAGGCCGCCGGCATACTGGTAATCCCGCAGATCGGACACATGCTGTCAACCGTGGCGACCATTCCGGGTGATCTCCCCGGTACAGAGCCAGCGCCGCGATTGCGATGCTCAATGACGTGACTGGCGCTGTAGTGACGTCCACCCATGCGGATACACGGCAACCCCAGCGGGAGATCTCTTGGGATTCTCATGCGGTAATTCACGATGTCAGCCCATCCATTCGCCCCCGCCCCCCGTGACATGGATCGGGCGACTACTGCGGGCGCAGGCGGCCAGGGACAGCCGAGGTTCACGGGCCAACACCACTCGCCCACTTCGTGCCACTCCGGAGACAGCGCATAGATTGAAAGCCATGCGCAATCTTCAGACCGTCGTCATTGCAACTGCCCTGGCGGGCACACTGGCCGCTCCTGACCTGAATGCCCAGCAGTTCTCGCTCAGTTTCCCGGCCAGCATCAGTACCTCACCGATCACCGGTCGTGCGTTCGTCTTCATATCACGCACTGACAGGGTGGAGCCTCGCCTGCAAGCCGGCGCACGGCGCGGCAGTGAGCAGTTCATGGGCACCGATGTAGATCAGCTCGGTCCGGGTCTGGCAGTCACGATCGACCAGTCTGCACTTGGCTTTCCGTTCACGTCCGTGAAGGAGCTCCCGCCGGGCGAGTATTTCGTGCAGGGCATGCTGGTCCCGTACACCAGATTCGAACGCGCGGACGGCCATACGATCTGGGCTCACATGGACCAGTGGGAAGGACAGCGTTTCAACGACTCACCCGGTTCACTGGTGAGTGGTGTAAAGAGGATACGCATCGACGGTTCCACGCGAGTCTCCATCTCGCTCGACAGCGTGCTCCCGTCGGTAAGCAGAATTGCGGACACCGAATGGGTGCAGCGGTTCACGATGAAATCGGAGCTCGCAAGTGCGTTCTGGAATCACGACATGACGGTAGGTGCCGTCGTACTGCTCCCCAGGAACTACGCCCGCAATGCCAACAAGCGCTATCCGGTCGTTTACACCATCGGGCACTTCAGCCAGCGCGCGCCGTTCGGATTCACATTCGACAACTGCGATCGTCCGGAGAGCCAGGACGCCCGCGCAGCCCGACTTGCCCGCAGTGCGCGTGAAACCGGGTGTGAGTTCCAGGCGGCATGGACAGCGGGCAAGGTTCCCGAGTTCATCGCGGTCTTCATTCAGCATCCGACACCGTACTACGACGACAGCTATGCACTTAACTCAGCCAACAACGGTCCGTACGGTGAGGTGATAACACAGGAGATCATACCCGAGATAGACCGGCGTTATCGGACCATTCCCTCGGGTCATGCCCGCCTGCTCACCGGCGGCTCCACCGGAGGCTGGGATGTGCTCGCACTGCAGATCCATTATCCCGATGTGTTCGGCGGTGCGTGGTCGCTCTATCCCGACCAGCTCGATTTCCGGAACGACCAGTTTGGCAACATATACGCCGATTCCAATGCATACGAGCGCAGTGACGGAGCATGGCTTGGGCGCGAAATACCGGCCAGTCGCTCCCCGGAGGGACTGACCGAGCTCACCATGCGTGAAGAAAACCAGGCGGAGCTGGTAATAGCCACCCGAGGACGTTCTGGCGGGCAGTGGGACGGTTGGCAGGCAGCCTGGGCTCCCGTTGGTGCAGACGGATATCCGAAGCCGCTCTGGGACAAGCGTACGGGAACAATCGATCACAAGGTCGCCGAATCCATGCGGGCCAGGGGTTACGACCTGAGGGACTATCTCCAACGCAACTGGGCTGAGATAGGGCCCAAACTCGTCGGCAAGCTGCATGTGGCCGTAGGTGACATGGACAACTACTTCCTGAATCTCGGAGTCTATCGATTCGGGTCATTCCTGGAGAGCACGAAGGAACCCGGCAACGGGCCCTACTTCGCCGGCACCATCGAATACGGGCGGC
>CAYSKN010000051.1:0-15126 GCA_964431565.1 uncultured Gemmatimonas sp. | reverse complement strand
CGTCGGTGCCGGCGTGTTCGAGAACGACGCATGCGACATCCCGTTCCCGGGCCAGTTGTGCGAGCCGTACTCCGTGAACACGTGATAGTTGCGGTGCGCCATCAATGACCACGAGCCCGAAGACACCGCTTCGCAACAGGAGATCGGCGGTCCAAGCGGCCCGCTGTGGTGCTGGCAGGCGTATCACGATGAATCGATTGCCAAGCCGGGTCCAGGGAGCTGGCGCCAGTGTTCTGCTGGCATCAATCCAGGCCACCCAGTTTCCGGCAGCAAGCAGCCGGCTGACCACTTGACGCATCAGGGCACTCTTGCCGGTAGCGAGCGGACCCGTGAGTTCAGTGATACGTCCGCGCAGAATACCACCCCCGATGACCTGATCGAGCGAAGGGATCCCGGTAGGCCAAGAGGAGGGGATGCCGATCTTGCGGTTGCCAGCCACCACGGCCTGCATCTGTGCCAGGAGTTGATCACGAATCGGCTGAGAGCAACTGACAACAGAAGGCATACAGAAGAAAAACCGAAGATAATGTGGGTGCGGAAGCTGGATTCGAATATTTCAGGAATTGAACTATACCGAAGAGAAGCCGAAAGTGCAATTTGTCATTAAACGGCCTACTCTATGGCATGTCTGCTCCGACCCTTCCACCTCTTTCCGATATCGAGATCCAGCGTGCGCTGGGTACCCTGCCTGGTTGGACACGGAAGGGTGATACCATCGCCAAGAGCTACCATTTTGCGACGTTTCCGGCTGGAGTTGCATTCATAGCTCAGGTCGCAGATATCGCGGAACAGCTCCAGCATCACCCGGATATAGACATTCGGTACACACGGGTGCAGTTCTGCCTCAGCACGCACGAGGCTGGAGGCGTTACTGTGCGTGATATCGAACTTGCCCGGCGAATAGAGGCACTCGCGAATCCCTGAAAGCTGTACGTGGGTGCCAGCTGTCTGATCGTATGGTGTCAGTCAGTTGAGGTGTCGGAGCGTGATCGAACCGTTTACCATGCTCGCCTCCAGCTTGGTGCGTCCATCTCCCATGGTCCCACGGAGTCGATGTGAGGACAGTGCGCCCGACACGGTTATGGGGAAGCCGCTGCTGATCCAGCCATTGACCGTGGACAGATCAAGCTGGGCGCCGAAGTTATCCGGCAATTCGATGGTGAGGGCGTCATTCACCGTACTGTATTCAAGCTCGTCCGCACTGCCGGCTGACGCCATTGCCACATGGATGCTGCCGTTGACTGTCATCGCCACCGCTTCGTCGGCCAGTCCGGCACACGCTCCGCATGTCATGCGGTGTGAATCCATCCATTGTCGTTCACATTCAAGAAGATCACGCTCCAGCACACGAACACATCGTGCGTGACATCCTCGGCCCAAAGCTGATCCCCAAGCGTCCGTACACACAGCGTGAACACACGTCTTACCTGCCTGCGATACAACAACCGCTCGAACGCCTGACGATCACCTGTTGCCGCGTCATACATGTCATCCTGTTCCGATGCGGTCGCTGAGGACGGACCAGGGGATGAGTCTGCTGGTGACTCGGTCGCTTTTCGTGCAGGAGGAAGACTCCGGGATCGTTCACATCATTGGACATTGCTGGGTCCAGGAAGGTTTGAAGTCAATCCCTTGTCAGGGCAGTCGCTTGATCACCGATGGTAGTTCGCTGATGGACGACAGCCAGAAATCGGGAGTGGAGGTATCCAGCTCTTTCTGCGAGAACGGCCCCCACAGAGCCGCCGCGGTCTTCACGCCCGCCGAGTGTCCTGCATACATGTCGTGAGGGGAGTCACCCACGAAGAGAGCACGCCCTGCGGGTACGCCAAGCTGGTCGAGTGCAAGAAGGACCGGATCAGGGTCTGGCTTGTGACGGGTGGTCTCCTCCCACGTGACCACGCAGTCGAAGGCCGATGTGAGACCGATATGTCCCAGCGAGCGGGCGGTCATGGTACGACCCTTGCTCGTTACGATCGCGGTCGGATGACCCTTTTCGCGTGCCCATGCCAGCACGTCGGGCACCGCAGGATATAGTGTGGTGAGACGTTCCAGGTACTCATCCTGATATACGCGATACCGCGCAACGAGCTCCTCCACCTCAAGATCTGACTTGCACCATGCGGCGAGTTGCGTGCGGAGTGGGGTGCCGATCCCCTTGATCCATTCTGCCCGTGACGGCACCTGCCGGCGTCCGGAAAAGGCGTACTCCATGCTTTCCAGCAGGAGCTGAATGGAGTCGATCAGTGTGCCATCCAGATCGAACAGCAACGCATGCGGCGTCTGGCCATTGAGCATTCGCGAAGGTTAATCGACGAGCAGGATCATAGCGGCCACCCGCAGCATGGTGGTGCATGTCAGCATTGCGGGTTGTGAACTGCGGGCGAGAAGAGGATCAGCATCCCATGTGTCAAGCCAAACCTGCATTACGGCGCGGGATCCCTTAGCGAAGTCGGGGGCCAGCTCACACCAAGCTGTCAGTGCCATGGCCGCTCCAACCCCGCGCAAGGCATCAATGCGGTGGTGGATGTCGGTGACTTGCGTTGCGAGGCGGGCACGTTCAGTTGGCCCCAGCTGCGAGACCGCCCGATTGAGCAGTCGGTGTGCCCGCGTTCCAACAGACCTGGCTCCCGACCCCTTACAGTCGAGGCTTCCTGCGAGCCGCTGTCTGTCGAGCAGTCGGCTGGTGACTCTGAATATCTGATCAACGCACGTTTGGACATCGATCCGCTCAAGCTGCTGGTAATCGCCTCCCTGCCGTATGCTTCGCACCGTTGCCAGCAGTGTCCTGGGGGCCTGACAGGCTGGTCCACGACGTCCGGGCGTTACCACAAGCAGGGCCGGTTGGGTGCTGGCTGCTGGCAGGCCATGAATGAGCACCAAGGCGCGGCCCATTGATCGCGGGGTGTCGGTTCGGCATACAGCCACCGGTATTGTATTGGCGGGTACTCCACGCTGCTGTGAAGGCGTGTTTACCGCTGATGCCATTTCACGGTGTGTCGCTGTTGCTGACCCGGCCTCGCTATACAACGCACGGAAGCAGGTACCAGGCTCGAGGCATTGTCGGAGCTCCTGCCGGAGCAGTGTCATTGCCTCCGGTGCGCTTCTCCTGGCGCGGGTTCCGGCAACGTGAAGGCGGTTCAGTCGCGATTTCCTGATAATCCGCATTTCGGCACCCAGTGCACGCGTGGCGGCACGCGACGGAGCGATGCGGTAGACGTGCACAACGGGGTATGGCGAACCGGGTCTTGTACAGCGTCCCTCGCGCTGACGCAGCAGCGCATCGGTCCATGGGAGATCTAGGTGCACGACGACACCGGCATCCTGCAGATTGACGCCCTCGGCGAGCAGATCGGTGGTGATGAGCAACCGGACCACCTGATGTGGTGGTGGTGGTGGTTTTCCCTGGGCGTGCGGCGCAAACATGCCGAGCAGTTGCTCCCTGTCAATCGATCCGCTTGCAATGCGACCCCGCCTGCCCGTGAGTACACCGACACCACCGAGGTTGACGAGCGCCCTGTAGAGAGCCAGGGCGGTGCGTTCATACTGAGAGAATGCAATCACTGGTATACCATCATGACGCGCAACAATTTGTTGCAGTATTGCTGCGCGTTGGGCGTCAGCAATGGACTGCGCTGTGTGGTGACGCGCGAGTGTTGCAATTGCATCGATGTGGTGACCGAGTGTGTGGAGCAGCGGTGCAGACTCCACATAATGACTGGCCAGCAACTCCGGGAATCCGGGCTGGTCATATCCGTCGGCAACAAGCCAGCTGCGAAGTTCGGTGTTGGTCAGATGACGCCCGGAGAGAAGTGCGTCGCGCATTGCCAGGCATTTCATGTGCCGCTTGCGGACAGCGTGGGTCAGGGCGGCGTCACTGGAGCACCACGCTCTCAGCAGTCCGATACGAATGAGCGCCTCTGCCGCTGTTCCGTCGTGCGTGGGTAATGGCGGCGGCAGAGTGGTGATCAGCTCGAGCGTCTGTTCGTTCTGAAGTATGGACCGGCCTGGATGTCTTCTCGTGGGGGGTATCGTAGGAAGTGGCCGACCCTTGGTCAGCTTGTTGGGCTGGCGATCCGGAACCGGCTGAATTGACAGAGAATCGCTCTCTGTGGAGGGCTGCCTGACAATGACATCGGCCGGTGGCGACTCGTTCGGGGCTGCGTGAGCTGTGAAGAGTGCGCAGAGAGTGTGCAATTCCGTTAGCTCGTTGTGGAGTGGCGTGGCTGAGAGAAGAAGCAAGTCGCATCCTGCCATGAGGCGTGCTATGGTTCGATAGCTGGCAGTAGCCGGATTGCGCAGTCGATGTGCCTCGTCGATGATCACGAGCGTGGATCCGGCGTGCCGGAAAGGCTGATGAGAGCCTCTGGAGTATCGGTTTAGGGAGTGCAAGTGCACGACGGCGCGCGCATCGGGAAGGGCCGTACGTACGGCGCCATTCCACATGGGCAGCAGCGTAGCCGGTGCGATGATGTGCACGTATTCGTATTCACGTGCCACAGCGAGCGCCGTGAATGTCTTGCCGGCTCCCACATCATTGGCGAGAAGGGCTCCGCCGTGTCGGTGGATGGCCTGCCGGACGTCAAGTACGGCGGCGACCTGCTCTGGCAGCAACTGCACGGCGCCGAGTGTGCGAGGCGGTAGCCGGCAGGCAGATCCGACCATGGCCTCTGCCATCAGTTGCATCACATGTCGGACGGAAGAGGGTGACACGATCGGCATTCGTTCTGCCTGACCGCGTGCCTCAGCCACTGCTGTACCAGTCCAGCAATGGGCGGACGTTGTCGATGTCCAGTTCAAAAGCCCTGGCCACTGCATGGTCGAGGGTAGTGATCGTGGATACCATCTGTGGTGTTGGATGATTTTCCGCCGTACTGGCTGTCGACATTGCCGGTTCATGGAGTTGCTTCCCGAGCGGAGCGAGAATACGTACTGCAGCTGCCCAGTTGCGTGGTATTGGCAGTGAGCCAACAGTCCATCCCAGAAAGCGACGGAAACCGCCCCTTGCCGGTTCGGCGAGTGGGTGGAGCCAGGCGATAGCTATGTTCGATTGGAGCAGGGCATACAAGGCAAAGGCATCGTCATCGGACGGCGGACGCACCACATAGCACGTGTTGAGGGGTACCACCGGAGAGCGTGCAGGTATCACCTGGCTCCGCAGTTGCTTGCCGATGTCGGCCCACACCAGGCGAGGGAGATCGCTTCGTGCGCTCTCAGTGCGGAAAAGAGCCCACCATGGTTTGTGTTGTCGGACGTCATTGCGCGCCACAAGTCTTGACCGCCACTGGGAGAACCAGTGGCTTGTCGCGGGGGGGAGTGCCGGCAGCGGATCGCCATCCGGGCCGTGTGTCCATATGATGCGCAGATCGGGGTCCGGGTGGCGCTGATCGGGGCACGCGGTGAGGGGCGGATCCGGGATGTACTCGCCGCGCAATGCGGGTCTCAGCAGGTGGCGTTCGATGACAGCGTGCCTGGGGAAATCGGCATTGAGTGAGGTAACGGTAGCCAAACCGTCACCATGCTCGACGGCGTGAACGAGAAAGGCAGCGTTGCATCCGCATTTTACTCCCAGCAGTGGACGACCGATCGGCGAGGCGGCCAATGGTATGCCCCTTTCGCTGAGAGACTGGAATGCTGTGCGTGGTGCATGCGGAAGCATGAGCCACGGTGAATCGAGGTCAGCATCAAGCGGCAGCAGCTCAGCTCCCACCGGGAAGCTCTTCGTTTCGTTCCGGACTATGGTGATGTTGACCGTGGGCAGGATACGAGACGGGTGCGGAGGTTGCACATTGCCGGTACCTATAGTGGTCTTTGCGTTATGGGTCACAGCTGGACCGTGTCGCGTCGCAACAATCAGCGATGGATAGGTGGCGGCGTCGAACTGTGCTGGTGCGTCACCCCAGTCGTAGAGAGCACGCAGGACCGTCTCCTGCCGGAGAAGACGTCTGATGCCACCCCCGGAG
Source organism: uncultured Gemmatimonas sp. (assembly GCA_964431565.1). GTDB lineage: Bacteria > Gemmatimonadota > Gemmatimonadetes > Gemmatimonadales > Gemmatimonadaceae > Gemmatimonas. Next base: position 9,166 of record CAYSKN010000051.1, on the reverse strand, counting down.
AGTGTCTTCCATAGCTTGGCAGGCACCAGCAGTGCCAGGCTGCCACCTGGTGCAAGCAACTGGATACTCCGCTCCACGAAGGCGACCGAGAGGTCGGCCTGCGCGGCAAATCCGGCGCCAGCGCCGGCACGAACGGCGCCAGCGCGCCAGCCGGCATGTCTCATGGTGCGGAACTCATTGCGAAGCCATTGTCGGTCGCGCTCCAGCATGGAATGCGGTCGTACCCACGGAGGATTGCCAACGACGAGGTCGAACCCCGATGCCGCTCCGACATCGGCAAACATGGCACCGAACCGGAATGGGAGCGCGCCCCCAAGCATCATGCGCTGACGCTGGGCAGCCAGTTCGCGACATGACGAACGCAGGGCATCCAGGCGATCTGTATCGGCTCGGGTTGCACGGATGCGTTTCCCGAACAGATCGCATCCCCGCAGGGCGCCGAGCAGCTGCTTCCGCTGGTCACGCAAAGCCACGATGCGACTGTTGATCTCTGCCAGGCTGCACTTGCGTTCCTCGCGATCAAGTGCTGAGGCGATGGTCAGTTTGCGTTTGCCGGTCGCACGACTGTAACGGCTGCGGAGCCTGGCCAGCGATCGTCCGCCCGTAGGCGTGAACGTGAAGGCGCCTCCGGTGAGCGAATCGCCCGTTCGGATATTGTGGTCGAGATTGGGGAGCGGACTGATCCGACTCATGTCAGACTGGTTGCACTCGATGACGACAGACAACCAGAGCCGGAGTTCGCAGAGCCATACAGCCATGGGGTCCCGATCCACACCGAAGATCGAGCGGGTGAGCAGGGTGCGTCGGCGTTCGTGCGACGATCGCTGGTCGCCAGCCCGGTGGAGGAGCGAATCACACCGTTCGAGTATGCGTACCAGGAACGCGCCCGATCCACATGCGGGATCCAGAATTCGCACTGTCGGCAATCTTTGAATTACGGCGAGTGCGCATTGGAGCGGCAACGGCGTATCGGCGGGATCGTCCAGTGTCGCCAGCGGAATGTCGGGCAGGAGGGCCGACAGTGCCTCGGAAATGGCGGTGTCCACCAGTTGGGGCGGTGTATAGTAGACCCCGGCCCGCCGGCGCTCGTCCGCGGCCATGAGACTCTCAAATGCCCGCCCCAGCATTTCGGGATCGACGGCCGCTTCCGACCAGGATGAGGAATTCTCGCGAGCCGTGAAGCGGTATCGGTCAAGCAGACCCGCAATGAGCGAAGTCAGCGCATCGTCTGCGAAGTGCAGCGACCGTACCCGGCGTTCCAGTGCGGTTGGTGAGAAGAGGCCGCCATTGAGAAAGGGCACACGTCCAAAGAGCCTGGCAGTGCCAGCTCGTGAGCGGTGCGGTGTATTCAACGTACCGAAGAACAGGGGGTTCAGGAGACGGTGGTGGAGGGCCCCACCGGATTCGAGTGTCCGGATGGTGTGACTAAGAAGGAAATCCCGCCGATCATCAAGCCATCCCTTTGCTTCGAGAAACCCGAGAAAGAGGCACCGGGAAACGCACAGCAGGGCGAGTTCCCGGCGCTGCGCCAACGTGACCGAGGCGCTCGTGCGAGCGTGAATGTGTATCCGGGCTGCTGGTGCGAGTGAGTGCGCAAGACAGCCTACCTCCCGCTCCAGCGCCCGATAGAAGCGCTGCGACAGGGCATCACGTGTCAGGATATCGGTGAATCGGGCATGTCGCACATGAGGGTCATCACCGACTGCAGCCATCAGCGCGCGGAAGGTATCAGCATCGGAATCGAGCACACGTCGACGATCGACACGCAGTCCCGCGACCTGCAGAGCACTGCTGCCCTCGCCGACGGTGATGATTGAGAGATGCAGACCCTGATGATCGATGATACAGAGGCACCAGTGCCGTTGTGGCGCATTGCGGGCGAGAGTGAGAGCTACCTGCCGCGAGCGTTCCCTGAAGTCCATTCCGTTGGCGAGGTCATCCGGAGGTGCGAGCTGGGCAGTGAACAGGCGGAGGGGTCCGGGACCTTCAAACAGCTCTCCCCTGCGAATCAGACCGTGGAGTCCCAGTTTCCTGCGGGTGGAAACAGGAACACCAACAGGAGGTGTGAGGAAGCCGAGTTGAGGAGCGATGGCGCGCAGCGCTTCCTGGGAGTCGGCGCAGGCGAGAAGCCGGGCAGCGGCGCGTAAAGTGAGCACAGCCTCACACTGATCCGGTCCGTACGGCGTATCGTCACCCGAACAGCGCGATCATGGTCTCCGGTACGCACGGCTGGATCCGCTATCTTTTTCACAGAGCGTGCAATACCACATATATCACTACTCCTCTCATGGCTACATGCTGGATCAACGGTCACTTCGTGCCGGAGGCCGAGGCACGGCTTTCGATCTTCGATCGGGGCGTTCTGTTCGGTGACGGCGTCTACGAGGTTGCGGCTGTATTGCAGGGGCGTCTCCTTGACGCCGATCTCCACCTGAATCGCCTCACACGATCGCTGGCGGAGATCGACCTGCCGGCGCCTCTTGCCAATGACCGCTGGCTGGAAGTGATGCAGGAGCTCGCCACGAAGAATGGCATTGACGAGGGCCTCGTTTACCTGCAGGTAACGCGTGGTGAGGCAGAAAGGGATTTCGCATTTCCGACGAATACCGAACCGTCGGCGTTTGCGTATGCACGCTCCAAGCGTCTCAGCGATCCGCCACAGATCGCAGGCGTCACTGTGCACGTGGTGCCTGATCTCCGTTGGTCGCGGTGTGACATCAAGTCCACGTCAATGCTGGCTCAGGTGCTGGCAAAGCAGGCTGCGAGGATTGCAGGCGCTTTCGAGGCCATGATGCACGAGAACGGCCGTGTAACCGAAGGTGGTTCGAGCACACTGTGGATCGTGAAGGACGATATTCTGCAGACCCATCCGCTTTCGACCCGTATCCTTGCCGGTATCACGCGCGACGTGGTCAGGTTACTTGCAACGGAGCTTGGCATAAGGCTCGACGAAAGAGCTTTCACCCTCGAGCAGGCGCGTACTGCGGACGAGGTGCTCATGACGAGTGCCACCAGTTTCGTGCTGCCGATCACCCGTATTGATGATGTGGTTGTGGGGGCTGGCGTTCCCGGACCTGTTACCTCGCGCCTGCGCGAGGCCTATCTCGATCGTGCGCGACGTCAGACCTCAGCTTGAGCTCTTCTGACTCACCATTGGATGTCTTCACTGCTTTTCCCACTGCGGGAGCCGCCATCGTTGGAGCCGGGCACACGCGTTGCACTTGTGTCGCCATCGGGTCCTCTGTCAGGCTCGCATGAACTTGGCCAGGCACTTGCTGCCGCCGCCGGTTTTGGCTGGAATGTATCCGTTGGCACGTATGCACTGTCCCGAATGGACTGTTTTGCTGGCGAAGACGAGGCACGTGCAGAAGATCTTGTCGGTGCACTTGATGACGAATCGGTGGATGCCATCTGGTGTCTGCGCGGAGGGTATGGCGCTTCCAGGCTTCTTCCGCTCGTCTGGCCCGCAGTGGCACGGATGGCTGTCCGCGAGCGTCCACAGGCACTGATCGGCTACTCTGATGTCACCGCCCTGCATGCAGCCTGGCAACAGGCAGGACTGATGAGCTATCATGGGCCAACGGCGCGATCACCACTCACTCCTTTCACGCGATTGTGGTTCGAGGCCGCAGTTCTGTCGACTCAAAATCCTGTGCTGCGGCTCCAGGCTCCCGACTCGATCTGTATAGTACCCGGTACCGCTACAGGCCGCCTTGCGGGCGGCAACCTGGCTGTCCTGGCATCACTGTCCGGTACACCATGGGCCATGGACTTCCGTGACGCCATTGTCGTTCTTGAGGACGTCGATGAAGCTACCTATCGACTCGATCGTATGCTTCTTCAGCTGCTTCTTGCTGGCGCCCTGGATGGGTGTGTGGGGATTGCCTTCGGACAGTTCACGAGATGCAACGAATCGACATCCGACGGTGAACGCCCTCTGGCAAGTATCGTGCGTGAGGTTGCCGAATCGTTGCAGGTACCAACTCTGCATGGTATTCCGGTAGGGCACATTGAGGATCAGTGGACGCTGCCTCTGGGTGCGCTCACAACAATTGACACTCATGCGCGGACGCTGACTGTGCAGCGTCATCAATAACCGGTTGAGGGATAAGGATCCGCATCATGAAGACTGCCCAGCAGCTCATAGAGGAAGCGAAGTCGCAGATCAACGAAGTTACTGCCGGAGAGGTCCAGGCACGGTTATCTCATGGAGAATCCATGGTGCTCATTGATGTGCGCGAACAGAACGAGTGGCTGCTCGGCCACGCCAGGCCGGCGCGCTATATAGGGCGTGGCGTACTGGAAAGCCAGATCGAGTCGACCGTGCCGCGGGATGCCTGCGTGGTGCTGATGTGTGCCAGCGGTAACCGGTCGGCACTCTGCGCGCTCACGCTGATGAGCATGGGCTATGAAAACGTGGCTTCGATGGCTGGGGGGTTCCGGGACTGGGTAGCCACAGGTGGCGAAGTGGTGGACTGAACCCGATGGATTCGCCGAGCCGGGATCAGTTGAGGTTTTTTGGGCCCCGCAATGCCTTACCATCATCGGCCATGAAAGTGTCGCTTGAGCAGCCTGAGATAGCTCGTCTTGTCCGGAGGCTGGCAGGACGGGAGCCACTTGATGCTGATGAGGGTTCGGACGATACTCCGCGTGCTGCGGTCGCAGCAGTCCTGAGGGTGGCTGATGCAGTTCCTGAGCTGCTGTTCATCAGGCGCGCCGAACGCATGGGCGATCCATGGAGCGGCCACATGGCTTTCCCGGGCGGACGCCACGAGCCTGGGGATGCATCGTTGGAGATGACAGCAGTACGTGAGACCCGCGAGGAACTGGCGCTGGATCTCACGCAAGGCAGTGTGCTGGGGCGGCTCGATGATCTTGCTCCTCGCGGCCCGTCGCTACCACGTATGCTTATCCGCCCCTTTGTAGCGCTGGTGACGCCAGATGTCGTTATCCAGCCGAACCTGGAAGTGGCTGCTGCATACTGGGTGCCAGTGCATGTTCTGCAGCATCAGGACTCCCGGGTCGATCACTTCATGACCTTAAGCGGCATTCGTACCAGACTTCCCGGTTTCCTGGTTGGCGGTCACGTCGTATGGGGCTTGACCGAGCGGATCGTCAATCAACTCCTGCCGTTGTTGAGTCCCTGAGCTGTTCTTGCCGGGTCGGCGTCTCCTGTGGAGGCTGAATCACCTTTCGTTCATTCTCCCCTCCGAACCACGTCACACTGGGAGTAGATCACATGCCCGGTAAAGCTTTCTCTGTACCATTGCTTGCTTGCCTCGTTGCCGTCGCGTGCGCGAAGCCGGCGGGGCGGGACATGGCACCGATGGATGGCAAGCGGGTTGAGGGACGGACTGGAATGGTCGTGGCATCACACCCTGATGCTGCTGCGGCTGGCCTTGAGGTACTGCGTGAGGGTGGAAATGCCATCGATGCATTCGTCGCAACCGCATTTGCGCTCTCGGTAACCGATGTCTCGCAGACCGGACTTGGTGGCGGTGGAGCGATGACGTTCTACGACGCCAAGCAGAGGCGTACCGATCATCTGTCGTTCTATCCGCGAACCGGCGCTGACGCTGCATGGGGCGCTGCTCATACCTCTGGCGCAACAGCGATGGGGCGCGCTGCAGCTGTCCCTGGTATGGTGGCAGGCCTCCTCGAAGCACACAGCAGGTGGGGGAGGCTCACCCGTGATCAGGTGATGGCACCTGCCATTCGTCTTGCAAGGCAAGGTTTTGTTGTATCACCGCTTCTGGCTCGCACCATTGTTTCGTCGGAACGGAAGCTCGCAGTCGATTCACTGGCGCACGCACGCTTCATGCCCGGCGATCGGGCGTTGCGTCCGGGTGACATGCTGATTCAGCCGGAACTGGCTGCGACGCTGGAGCGAATCCGTACTGAAGGACGCGATGGTTTCTACAGAGGGATAGTGGCGGAGCAACTGGCTGCCAGGGTGAAATCGCTGGGTGGTCTGATCACGGTGCAGGATCTGGATGACTACCCGGTCGCCAGTCTGCGTCCGCTGTGCTCCACCTGGCATGGCTACACGGTGCTTGGAGCCCCACCCCCAATGGGTGGAGCCGCAGTACTGGAGATGCTGCAGATGGCTGAAGCATCGGGAATGACGGGCACATTCACCAGCACGCCTGAATCGGTGGTGAAGATGGCTGACATCCTGCGGCTTGCTGGTGCGGATGCCAATCGCTGGCGTGGTGACCCGTTTGCAATGGAGGTGCCGGCCCACGGCGTGGCCAGCAGTGAGTTTTCCCGGCAACGGGCAGCCCTCGTGGGTCAGGCTGTTCGCGACACGGTGACGGCTGGGGATGCGGCGGCCTTTGATTCCGTTCCGGTGCCCGATGCTTGTACACGGTTCGATCCGTACCGTACTTCAATCCGTGTGGGCGAGTCCTACGGCGATCCTGGCACTCCGGGTGTGGAGCACGACGAGATGTACAGTCAGAGCTTCACATCGCATCTGTCGGTAGTGGATGCCGAAGGGAACGCGGTGTCAGCTACGACTACCATAGGTGTGCTTTTCGGGTCTGGTGTGTATACCGGCGGTTTCTTCCTTAATTCATCGGCCAACAACTTCGATGCTCGTACACGCGGGGTGAATCGCTATTCCAACTCCACGATGTCGCCTACAATCCTTCTCTCGGGCAACCGGGTGCGACTCGTGATCGGCGCGGCCGGTTCCCAGTATATCCAGCCGGCCATTGCCCAGGTAACCCTGCGCATGCTGGCGTTCGGGGAGGATCCGTGGGTTGCCATCGCTGCTCCGCGAATCAACGCCTCCGCGACGCAAAGGGACGTGGAGGTTGAGGCTGGTTACGTACCGGCCGTTTACCAGGCGCTTGTGCAGCGTGGTTACCGTCCGCTGAGCAGGGTGGCCGACATCAGCTTTGGTGGGGTCCACGCGGTGTACGTGTCTCCCGACGGGCATCTCATAGGCGTTGCGGACCCCAGACGGGATGGCGTAGCCGCAGGCTACTGAACGTTTATCGCCTTTACTTGAAATTATTTTAGTCTAGACTAAACTCCCGATTGTGCCGAAGCGGGGAACGGGATCGGGGGGACCGATTGGTCCGGGTCAAGGTGGCGCTGTGTCGAGCGGTGCGGACGGAGGTCTGCCAAGCGCGGAGGTGCAAGCGGCGTCCGGACGACGCGGTGACGGCTGGCGGCGGGCCAGACTCGCACCTTCCCTTCAGGAAGTCCACCGCTCGGTGGAGGTAAACGGAACCTCGTGGTTCGGGAAACTCCTGGCGTTTGCCGGCCCGGGATATCTGGTGGCGGTCGGTTACATGGATCCGGGAAACTGGGCCACCGATCTGGCCGGGGGATCACGATTTGGCTAAGCATTGCTTTCGGTCATCCTGCTGTCGAACCTCATGGCGGTCCTGCTGCAGGGGCTCGCTTCGAAACTGGGGATTGTCACCGGGCGAGATCTTGCACAGGCATGTCGCGACCATTACAGCCCGCGAGTAGCCTTTCTTCACTGGGTTCTGAGTGAGATCGCCATTGCGGCGTGCGACCTGGCGGAGGTGATCGGATCGGCGATTGCGCTCAATTTGCTTTTTGGCATCCCGCTTCCATGGGGCATTGCCCTTACGGCGGTCGACGTATTCCTGGTGCTGTACCTGCAGGACAAGGGTTTCCGCATGCTCGAGGCACTGGTGATTGCCCTGGTGGCGGTCGTGGGTGGGTGCTTTCTGTTCGAGATGGTGATCGCGCGCCCAGACATGGGTGAGGTGGCGCGCGGGTTGGTGCCGACAACGGAAATCGTGCGAAATCCCGAAATGCTGTACATCGCAATCGGGATTCTCGGGGCTACAGTGATGCCACACAACCTGTACCTGCACTCGTCCATCGTGCAGACTCGCAAGTACGCAGAGAACGTCGAGGGCAAGCGCGAGGCCGTCCGTTTTGCCTTCATTGATTCCACTATTGCGCTCACCTTCGCACTGTTCATCAACGCTGCGATCCTGATTGTTGCGGCGGCGACCTTTCACCGCACCGGGAATACACAGGTGGCGGAAATCCAGGATGCCTACCAGTTGCTCACACCTCTGCTTGGTGTCGGCGGTGCAAGTACAGTATTCGCTCTCGCGCTGCTGGCATCCGGTCAGAACTCAACGGTGACCGGAACACTGGCCGGACAGATCGTCATGGAAGGGTTTCTTGACATGCGGATCCGTCCGTGGCTCCGCCGACTCATTACGCGCGGAATCGCGATCGTTCCAGCGGCCATCGTGGCTGTGGTGTACGGAGAGAGCGGCACGGCTCATTTGCTGGTTTTCAGCCAGGTGATACTGTCTTTCCAGCTGGCATTTGCCGTGTTTCCGCTGGTGCAATTCACTTCCGATCCGGTCAAGATGGGTACTTTCGTGAACTCCGCAATGTTGCGAGCGGTTGCCTACCTGGTTGCGACGGTCATTGCCGTACTGAACGCGTGGCTGCTGTTCCGCACACTCGGCGAGTGGCTGATCTGATGTACCGCCGCATACTAGTGCCGCTGGAGCACTCTCCCTATGACGACATCATCCTGGCGCACGTGCGGCAGTTGGCGGCATTGTGCGGTTCCCACCTGTTGTTGATTCATGTCGCTGACGGATGGGCTGCTCGGCATCAGCAGGCCCTCAAGCTTCGTGAGTCGGAGGAGATGCGTTTGGACCGGGAGTACATAGAGGGCTGGTGTGCGAAGTTGCAGAGCGAAGGCTTCGAGACCGATTCCATACTGGCGGGTGGCGATCCTGCCACAGAGATCGCTGCTGCTGCGGACCGGGAAGGATGCGATCTAGTAGCGATGGCTGTTCACGGACACCGCGGCCTGCAGGACGTGTTGTACGGCACCACAGCCAACACGGTAAGGCATCGTACCACCGTACCGGTCCTGATGGTGCGTGGGCCTGCCGGTGGTCAACGCCGCAAGACAGGGCCACATGGACAGGATGTGGGTGATGCTCCCCGGTGATGGCATTGTACCGCCGCCTCTCAGCGGACCGGTGGAAGACTATCTCAAGGCGATTTATGAGATCGTGATGCGTGCGGGTGGAGAGGGCAGGGAGGGTGGGGAGGCCGGGGCATCCACGTCCGAGGTGGCCAATGCCCTCAGGGTGGCACCGGCATCGGCGACCGCGGCAATCCGCGCCAGCGGCGGCAGCGGTGT
>CAYSKN010000050.1:0-15528 GCA_964431565.1 uncultured Gemmatimonas sp. | reverse complement strand
GAATCATTGAAGCGCACGTTTGGAAAGGTCGGAAACTCGTCACGGGCCAGACCAAGCAGCCGGAACCTGGTACGGCCACACTCAAGTGACACTCGCTGCTCTCCACTGGATGAGATTTTCACCGGTGAAGGTGGCAGCTCACGAGCAATCTCACCCAGCTTCCGGGCAGGAATTGTGATGGCGCCGGCAGCCTCAACATCAGCACTCACCTCGTTGCTGACAGCGATGTCGAGATCAGTGGCAGAAAAGCGAACCCCACGATCTGTGGTTTCGACGAGCAGGTTGGCAAGAACAGGCAATGTGGCCTTGGCCGGTACCGCGGCCGCGACAGCCTGGAGACCCTCCTGCAGCTTCTCTCGGGAGATGGTGAACTTCATGCCCGTCCGGGTTTCCGTTCATGTGGATTGCCTGCTGTTACTCTGATCTTAGATAGAAAATCAGTAGTAACAGCAGATGGTGTGGGTTTGTGTACAAACGCTGTAAAGTACGTGTCCGAAAGCATTTCCGCCACAAGTAATGATGTGGATCATACGTGGGTAGCTGCTCCAGTTCCACGCAACTGCACAGCTGATGCGCTTAATGGTGCAGGGTTCTGTGGGACCGTGTGGATTCAGACCCCCAATTGCCCGGTTGTCCTCAGCGTTTCCAACATTCCGCGCATCTTCACTACGCGTTCAGTGAAAGCCGGCTCCGTGTTCATGTCCTCGGCAACACGATCGAGCGAGTGGATGACCGTTGAATGGTCGCGACCGCCGAAGGCATTGCCAATTTCCACCAGTTGGAGCGCCAGGAGCTCTCGACAGAGGTACATGGCCACCTGCCGCGGTACGGTCAGCTGCTTGGTTCTTGTTTTTGAGCGGAGGCCATCCGGCGTAACCCCCCATTCCCTCGCCACGATCTGCTGGATCGTAGCCACCGTAATCGTGGAGGGTGGAAAATCCGGGAAATCAGAGCTGGCGCCTTCACGCAGTTTGTCGCGAAGCGCCTCGCGAGCCAGGTCCACCGAGATGTCACGGTGCTTGAGTGAAGCGTATGCGAGCAGCTTGATGATGGAGCCCTCGAGTTCACGGACCGATGACTTCACATGCTGGGCTATGAACTCTATTACCTCGTCGGGGATGGTCAGCTCGAGGTGGTCGAGACTGGCCTTCTTCTTGAGGATTGCGATTCTGTGCTCGAGATCGGGAGAGTCGATGTTGGCTACCATTCCCCATTCGAAGCGGGAAACGAGCCTGGCCTCCAGCCCGGGGATATCCTTGGGTGGCCGATCGGAAGTCAGGACGATCTGACGACCCCCCTCGTAGATTGCGTTGAAGGTGTGGAAGAACTCTTCCTGAGTTGATTCCTTGCCCTTAAGGAACTGCACATCGTCAACCAGAAGGAGATCGATTTCCCGATATCTGCGTCGGAAGTCACCCATGGCACCAGCCTGGATGGCGCCGATAAACTCGTTTGTGAACTGCTCCGAGCCCAAGTAGGCGAGGCGCAGGGTGGGTGTGCGACGTAGGAGGTCGTGTGCTATGCCCTGCATTAGATGGGTCTTGCCCAGCCCGGTTTCCCCATAGATAAAGAGCGGGTTGTAGACCTTTCCCGGAGCTTGGGCTGCCGCCTGCGCTGCCGCTGCTGCCACATCGTTGGACTTACCTATCACGAATTGATCAAAGGTATATCTGGGATTGAGTGGCGTACTGATGCGCGACTGCTGTACCGTAGATGCTATATTGGTCTGTACTGCCGGTGGGGCCACAAACATGTCCATCTGGACACGACCGAGTCGTTCCTGATGGACCTTGAAGCGGATTCTCAGCGGATGGCCGAGTGCGACGGGGGCAAACGTAGACAGGAGGTCAGCGTGCTTCGACTCATTCCAGTCTGCGGTGAACTGGTCAGAGGCCCCAACCAGGAGGGTGTCACCCTCCACGGCGATGGCATCCGTGGGTTCGAGCCAAGCGCGATATGCCTGCTCCGGGAGGACCTGGCGCGCGCGCATGCGCAGGCGATCCCAGATTTCTGCAGGCGTGAGCGACATGGCGGTAGAGTGGAGGACGCGAGTAAGATGGCAGCGGAGGAACCGATCGGGCGCCGAAGCTACCCGGTCCATTGTGGACAAGTCAATCGGATCAGGCCATCAGGAGACATGTCTAACAGCGTGAGCCGGAACCCGATACGTGTTCGCAAGCAAGCCATTATGTTCGGGTCCAACTCATTGTGGGAGATGCGGTTGGGTGGCCGCGCCACTTGACCCACTTGGACCTGTGCGGTATTTTCCAAGGCTATTTCAGCCAACCGGTTTCATAGCTTTCGAAAGAGTCTGTTATGGGCAAGCCCACCTATCGTCCTCGCAACACGCGTCGCATTCGCAAGCACGGTTTCCGTGCGCGCATGGAGACGAGGTGGGGTCGCGAAGTGCTGAGCCGCCGCCGCAGGAAGGGGCGTAAGCGTCTCACTGTTCAGCTTCCGTCGAAGTACGCTGGCGCCTGAGCCCCGTTCATTTCCGCGCAGGCAACGCCTGACTCGCGGAGCTGAGCTTGAGCGGGTTCGAGTGGAAGGGAAGCGGTTGCGGAGCGCCACGATAGAGGCGCGTACCACCGCTTCCCTTCTCCCATTTTCGCGCGTGGGGTTCATCGTTCCACGCTACAAGCACACTGCGGTGGCCCGAAATCGCCTGAAACGCCGGTTACGTGAAGTCGCGCGGCTCCATGTCTTGCCCATGCTTCCTCCCTGCGATGTGGTCTTCCGGGTGTTTCCATCGGCCTATGAACGCTCCTTCGTGACACTGCGCGAGGAGATCCAGCGGCTCGCTGTCCGTCTCGCGCAGATCCACGGTGTTTCATGAGTCACGAGGATTCGGTTTCGGGTCCCACTTCGTCGGATCCTTCACATCGAGGGTGGAGACAGTGGCCACGTATTTTTCTGATTCTGGTGGTTCGTGGCTATCAGGTTGCTCTTTCGCCGCTCTTCGGCGGAGGGTGCCGTTATTATCCTTCCTGCTCTGCGTATGCCATCGAAGCGCTGGAGAAACACGGCGCATTCCGTGGAGGCTGGATGGCAATCCGACGCATTTCGAGATGCCACCCATTTCATCCAGGTGGATTTGATCCGGTGCCCTGATCGTCAAGCTCTGAAGCCCACACCCACCGCCGCTCCCAGTCCAGTCCATGGAACCACGCCGTATAGCCCTCGCCGTCGTCTTGATGGCAGCGGTTCTGATCCTGACGCCTTACCTGTTTCCTCCCTCTCTTCCGCCAAGCGTGCCTGCAGCCGGTGGTGCGGTGATCACGGACTCGCTGCGCGGCAGCGCTGAAGCAGCGGCGGCCGGGTCGATCGACAGGCCCGTGCCTGGAGGTGCTGCTGCGGCGGCTGGAGCGGCTGACTCCTCCTTTCTTGCTTCAGGCGCGGACGCCTCGTTGTCTGAGTTGCTGGTGGATACCGTCCTGGTCTCGACGCCTCTCGCCGATTATCGCACCACCAACAGAGGTGCGATGTTTATTGGCGCTACGATGACGCGCTATCAGACGCTTTCCGACCGGGGACGCATCCGTGGTGCGCCGGTGGAACTGTCCGATGGTGATCGCCTCCTCGCTTTCCGCGTGGTAATACCAGGTGATACCATCGCACTCGATCGCAGGGTCTTTCATGTTAGCGAGAGCAGCGATAACGGCTCGAGTTCGGTGCGGTACGAAACCGAACTTGCCAGCGGAGTGGGTGCAGAGCGCCGTGTGGCGATTACCTATTCATTCCTGCCCGACAGCTATCGGGTGAATGTCAGGGCAGACGCCTCGGGTCTGCCCGAGAACAGTTTTCTGTTGGTGGAGCTGCCCCGGGGTTTCAACAGCGCTGAAGCTGACTCGGCAGAGGATCAGCGCCATCTGGCGTACGCCTACAAGCCGGAGCTTCGTGGAGCCAAGGCAGTAGCCTTTCGTTCACTCGATCCTGGTGAGCGTCGCATTGAACCGGGACCGATCGCCTGGGTCGTGGCGAAGAACAAGTACTTCATGCTTGGTGTGCTGGCGCCCAGTGGGGCTGCAGGGTTCGCCGAGGTCGACTTTACCGGTGGTCCGAGGCTGGGGAAGGTCGCCAGCCGTGGTGAGGCAAGTCTGGTACTTCCTCTTACGGGCGGATCTGCCGCGTTCGAGATGTATGTAGGTCCGCAGGAATTCTTGCGACTGCTGTCAGTTGGTCGTGAATTTGAAACGTCAAACCCTTATGGGGGCTGGATCCAAGGCATCGTGCAGCCATTCGCAGCAATGATCATCAGGTTGCTGCTGTGGATGAAGAGCACACTTGGCCTCTCATACGGCTGGATCCTGGTAATCTTCGGTGTGGCGGTTCGGGTTCTTCTCTGGCCACTCAACCAGAAGGCGATGCGCAGTCAACTTCAGATGCAGCGCATCCAACCTGAGCTACAGGCCATTCAAACCCGACACAAGGGTAATCCTCAGCAGCTTCAGGCTGCGATGATGCAGTTGTACAAGGATCACGGGATGAGTCCCTTCAGTTCGCTGTCGGGATGCCTGCCGATGCTGATACCGCTGCCCGTGTTCTTTGCACTCTTCTTCGTATTTCAGAACACCATAGAATTCCGGGGTGTGCCGTTCCTCTGGTTCCCGGATATATCCGTCAAGGATCCCTACTATATCATTCCGATGTTTGTAGCGATAACTGCGCTGCTGCTGTCGTGGATCGGTATGCGCGGCATCAAGGCAGGGCAGCAGCAGAAAATGATGATGTACATGATGCCTGCAATGATGCTTGTGTTCTTCTTCAATCTGGCATCGGGTCTGAACTTGTACTATTTCATCCAGAACCTCGCGTCGCTTCCGCAGCAATGGCTCATTTCCCGGGAGCGGAGCAAGGCAGTACCGCTCGTGGGCAGGTAGCATGTCTCGTGCCTGGCAGCGCTGAAACAGTCTCCGCGTTGCTTCCGGGTGGTGATGACACGATTGTGGCATTGTCTACTCCAGCAGGGCGCAGTGCCGTGGCGATGATCCGTCTTTCGGGAGTGCGGGCTCTGGCGATTGCCAGGGCCCTTGGAGCTTACGACCGTGGTTTGCCTGAAGCGCGTCATGCGCTCTACACACGGGTTCGTGATCCGCACACACTGGAGCCGCTCGACTCGGTAGTGATGACCTGGTTTGCGGCAACACGATCGTATACAGGCGAAGAGCTTGTTGAGATCACCACACACGGCGGCACAGTGGCGCCGATGCGAGTACTGGCCGCATGCGCAGCTGCCGGAGCACGTCCCGCGCTTCCGGGTGAGTTCACAAGGAGGGCGGTGCTGAATGGCCGGCTGGATCTTCTTCAGGCCGAGGCCGTAGCCGATATCATCGACGCGCGGACATCGGCAATGCAGCAGCAGGCACTCGCACATCTCGATGGCGGGCTGTCCCGACGACTGCTTGCACTGCGCGATGAGGTCTTGCATCTCGAGGCCCTCATAGCCTACGACGTCGATTTTCCTGAGGAGGATGACGGACCAGTAGCGTCCGAGCGCGTGACGACAGCGATCGCATCGCTGCGCTACGCGCTGCGCAGTCTGATTGACACTGCTCCACGCGGAGTAATGCTGCGTGATGGAGTGCTCGTTGTGATAGCGGGTCCTCCCAACGCGGGAAAGTCATCGCTGTTCAATGCACTGCTTGGTGAAGCGCGTGCCATTGTAACAGCGGTGCCAGGTACCACACGGGATGCAATCGAGGCGGTATTGGATCGCAAGCCGATGCCGTTGCGCCTTGTTGACACGGCGGGTATTCGTGACACGGATGATGAACTCGAGCAACTAGGTATCGAGGTCAGCTCACGCTACGTCGCACAGGCTCACGTGGTGCTTGCGTGTGGCGAGAGTATCGGGGCCGTAGCAGATACTGCGCAGTTGATCGGATCGCGGACAGCTGCTCGTGTATTGCGAGTACTTACCAAGTCTGATCTGCCGGTGTTATCAGGAGCATGTGAGACGATGTTTCGTGCAGGCGATCCGCAGCAGATGGCGGATGGGATAATTGCTGTGAGTGCGGAGCATCGGGAGGGGCTTGGTGAGCTGCTTGATGCCATTGATGCTGCAGTTGACGAACTTCCGGGGACAGCCGGAGACGTGATGGGACTTCCAGCTGGCCTCACCACCGTTATCACGCGTGAACGGCACAAGGCAGGTATTACACAAGCCCTTGCCGAAGTGGAGGAGTTCGAACGTTCCTGGTGCGAAGGAGTGCTTCCTCTGTCCGTTGCGAGCGTGCATTTGCTTGCTGCACGTGAGGCCCTTGGCGGTCTGGTCGGAACGATCGATACGGAGGATGTGCTCGATCGTGTCTTCAGGGATTTCTGTATCGGGAAGTGATAAGGAATCCTGGGACGTTCTGTCGTGGATCGACAGCCGGCACGTCGGGGACAATGCGGCTGTCAGCTGACCACAGTTAGCCTGGGGCGGTCTGCAATGGGTTCCGCCGAGTTCATGAGCTCCTCGCTGCTGGCTCGTACGGACCAGGCGAATCCACGCGCGTTGATGGCGGGCTCAACCAGCCGGGCACCCACGAAGTAACCCGCGCGTTCCGGCAGAACGACCCGATCCACAGTGCGGGCTTCATCGCTCATGCCACCCGACAGATAACGCAGCCGCAGCCCAAGTCCCGACCGGTCAAAGTCACGGCTTGCCGCGCGGTGAAGAATGGGCTCGATCTCTCGCGTCCGCACGTACTGCCGCCGTGTGAAACCCAGGTACTCCCATGTTGCGTGACCCTGACTCACGGCGCGTGAGATCTGCACTGCGAGGCCCTCGTTCACGAGAAGCTCACCAAGGAGTGCCTGACGCCCGGTCTCCCAGTAGGAATAATAACCGCCAGCCTCATTGATGAGATTACGCATCGGGCTGCGGCTGGTGGGAGAGGTGTAGCGAACCACGTGGGCGATTTCGTGTGCAAGCCAGAGCGGAATCAGTTCGGGATCCAGGCCGAGTGTCTGTGTATCCGGATTGGCGACACCAGTAAAGTGCTCGAGGCAGATGAAAGCAATTCCACGGCCATCCACGACGAGCTCGCCTGCGTTGGCCGCACCTACACCGACCATGAGCACGATGTCATAAGCCACATCCATATCGAGCAGGACGCGAACTTTCTCTTCAGTTTCACGCACAAGGGAGACGACATCTGTGCCGGCAAGAAGAGCGGAGAGATCACTCCGATCGGCTGAAACAGTGGCCCGCACCACTTCCTCGAAGTGGTGTCCGGAAGGCTCAAGAACGTAGTTGTTCCAATAGGCCGATAGAATCCTGCGGTGATGCTCGAAATACCTGAGATACGCCGTGTAGCGATCGTCGGCTTCGAGTACGGCGAGAAAATCAGGAACGAGATTGATCAGCATCAACGACAACGACCCGGAAGGGAAGCCGGCGCGATTGTGGAACACCGCGTGCCACTCGCCGAAGAGACAAAAAGGAAGACGGGGCAAGTTATCGCGCTGGAGAGCCTGCAACAAGACACCCTCGCACTGTCGGCGTTTCTGCGGTTGATCCTGCCATGCGGTTCAACTTGCCGGCATGATCTGCCGACACTAGAGGTCGAGCGCTCTCCGAACGACTGCGCTGCTGCCAGAGGCAGCACCTTCCGATGCCACCATGACCACTCTCGATCTTATCGATCTCACCTGCCCCGTCTGTGCGCTGAGCTTCCGTTCGCAGACTGTGGTGTCGACAGAAGCGCGCGGTGGAAAGCGTACGGACTTTCACGAGTGCGCAATTGGCATGCAACCTCTGCCGTACCTGGTGCATCTCTGTTCCCAGTGCGGCTATGCGGGACTCCCGGTGGACTTTGGCATTGATGTGGACATCAGTGACCCATTACGGGAACGAGTCTGGGAGGAACTCGCACCAGTTGTGAACAGAGAGACGGCGTCGGGCTCCACTAAGTACGAGCATGCTGCGAAGGTTGCCGAGTGGCAGGGATCCGAGCCACGCTACCTGGCAGACCTCTATCTGCGAGCTGCCTGGTGCTGTGTCGACGAGGGTGATACTGAGGCGGAGAGATACTTTCGCCGCAAGGCTGCCTGGCTATTTATTGATGCCCTTGCTGATGTGGAGTGCCTGCCGGTGGACGAGCGGGCAGTGATCACATATCTCGTGGCGGAGCTCTGGCGCCGAATTGGCGACGATATTCAGGCTGCCGACTGGTTCGATGACGTCGTGAAGGAGATCACTGATCCGACAGGACAGAGCTGGATACTGCAGGCTGCTCACCAGCAGAAGACCGAGCCACGCGAATGGTTTCTTCAATGAACTTCCGAGGTCATCGGCGTTATCTGCCAAGCTTGTGATGACGGAGCTGGTGACCTACGATGGTGAGCGTGGAAACGACACGCGAAGACAAGGCGGGTGGTGACAAGTGCCTGGCGGCTGCGGGCTCCGCTGCATCGTACTCCTGGCCGGTGCAGCTCGACGTGGAGAGCATCGGCAAGGTGCTGCTGGCTGAAGGGCGAACCTCTACGGCGTTCACTGCCCTCGGGCGCGGAATTACGGTTGTCGCCCCCGAACCTGGGAGTCTCGTTGCCTACGTGAGTGTGCCTGGTGGCGTTGCTACTGCAGGCGAGCCACTGGCGCCGGTTGAGCGCTTGGGCGAGGTGACAGGGAGGTTTGTCCGGGGCCTTCGCGGCAGCCAGGCTCGAGGTCGCCCTCGGGTGGCGTTCTTCGCCACTGAAGGTCGACTGTTGGCAACCTATCCGCTGGAGCGTTGGCTGATAGGTGAGCAGCCGGTGTGGAACCCATGCATGTGGGACGAGTCGCTCAGGGGGCACAGATCGTTACGCGAACAGTTGCGGCGTGCACGAGCCAAGGGTGTCACCTGCCACAGGCTAACGGTCGAGCAGGCGGATAATGCAGCATGGCGTAAGGCGTTTGATGAACTGATTCAGCGTTGGCACTCCACCCGCAGCATGCCACCCATGGGCTTTCTGGTGGATGTCAACCTTGCGGCAGGTGCTTCCTGGCGACGCACGCATGTGGCCGTTCGCGACGGGCGCCTGGTAGCTCTCCTGTCGATGGTACCTGTCCCTGCACGCTCCGGCTGGCTGCTGGAGCACCTGCTGCGCGATCCGGATGCGCCCAATGGCACGGCTGAGCTGCTCGTGGATCGTGCCATGCGGGAGCTAAGTGCCGAAGGGGTCAGATGGGCGACACTGGGTCTGGCTCCACTGCACGGCCCGGTGAACTGGTGGCTCATGACAGCCCGTCGTTTTTCTCGGCCTTTTTTCAATTTCGCGGGACTCTCAGCCTTCAAGAACAAGCTCCGTCCCCAGGCATGGGAGCCGATCTACCTGGCCTGGGCGCCAGGCGACAACGGGTTCCTAGCACTTATGGATGGGCTTCGGGCCTTCGCTGGTATGCCATTGTGGCGATTTGGCGTGCGCACTGCTGCCCGTGGTCCAGCGCCACTGCTCCGCATGTTGGAGTGGCTACTTCTGCCATGGACTGTTCTGTTGGCTCTTTCGTCCACACACCCGTGGTTTCCTTCACTGCATGTACACGTCGCCTGGGTGGTATTCGACATCATTCTCTGGATGACTCTCAGGCGTTTGCGCTCGCTGACCTCACTTCAGGGGAGCGTCACGCGCAAGCGAACAGCGAGGCTCACCGCGTTGCTTGCGCTCGCCGTATCGCTTGATGCTGTCCTTACCGTGGCGCAGGCGGTCACGTGGAACCTGCCACACAATCTGGGACCCGGCGGGTGGCCGTTGCTGGCACTGGCCTGTCTGGGCCCTGCACTTACCGCGCCTGTGCTCTGGGGTGCATGGTGCCGTCTGCGTGCTTTGGGCGCCGATCCGCCAGCGTGTCCGCCCTCGCCGGGCGTAGCATAGTGACACAGCCGTTGGCTATGAGAGCGGCTATCTTTTCAGTATGGGCACTACCGATCCGACTTCGTTGGCATCTGCCTCCTGTGCGACCCCCCAGCTGTGTCGCATTGCTGTGTATTGCTCAATGAATGACGGAGTGAAGCCCGTTTATCGGGAGGCGGCTCGTACAGTCGGGGAATTACTGGCACGCCAGGGCCTCTCCGTGGTGTACGGCGGTGCACGGTCCGGAATGATGGGTGCGCTCGCCGATGCAGCGCTTGAGTCAGGCGGCGAGGTCATAGGTGTATTGCCGCATAGCCTCGTGGAACGCGAGATCGCACACACCGGTCTCACGGCGCTCCGGGTGGTGGACTCGATGCACGAGCGCAAGGCATTGATGGCAGAACTCGCTGATGCGTTCATAGTGCTCCCCGGTGGGATCGGCACCTTGGAAAAGTTTTTCGAAGTGTGGAGCTGGGCGCAGCTCGGTGTACATCGCAAACCGATCGGTATCCTGAATGTGGACGGATTCTGGAAACCTCTGCTGGAGCTGATCGACAGGACCGAGGGCGAGGGTTTCCTCCAAGGCACACCGCGTGAGTGCCTTCGGATCGGTGATGATCCGGTGGCACTTCTGGACGCACTGGCCGGATTCGAGCCACCAGCCATGCGAAAGTGGCTTCGGTTGGGGGAGACTTGAGAGGGAAGGAAAGAACACAGTAGTTGCCAATTTCCGGGCGAACGCCGCGCTGGATCAATACAGTCGAACTTGAGACATTCTCATTCCGGATTTCGATATCCCATGCACATTGAATTCTCCGGTGCAGCACAGGAAGTCACCGGATCCTGCCATATTCTCCGGGTCGGCAAGCGGACTGTTCTGCTCGACTGCGGCCTGTTCCAAGGACACCGCAAGGAGAGCCGCGAAAAGAATCAGCGACTTCCGCTGCCGGTAGAAGAGATCGATGCGATCGTGCTCTCGCACGCACATATAGATCATGCGGGCCGTCTGCCGTATCTGGTATCGCATGGCTACCGGAACACGATCTGGGCGACGAGTGCCACTCGTGACCTGTGTGCAGTAATGCTCGCCGACTCGGCGCATATCCAGGAGAAGGACGCCGACTACTTGGCACGGCACCGACACGAGCAGATCGAGCCGTTGTACCGTGTGGAGGACGCCACGCGAACCCTGGATTACATGGTAGGAATGCCGTACAGGAAGTGGTTTGATGTCACTGACGGTGTTCGAGCGATGTACACGGATGCCGGCCATATCCTGGGCAGCGCGTCAGTAACGCTCGAGTTGCGCGGGGGTGACCGGTTTCGCAGGCTGGTATTTTCCGGTGATGTGGGCAGGAGTGGCCTCTCGATCATACGTGATCCGCAACCTCCTGCCACCGGAGCGGACGTGGTCATCTGCGAGAGTACCTATGGCAATCGCGATCATGAGTCTGTTGGCGGTGCACGCGAGCAGCTCGCGCGAGTGATTCGCGAGACCTCAGCACGGGGAGGTCGGGTGCTCATTCCTTCATTTGCTGTTGGCAGAACTCAGGAGCTGGTGTACGATCTCCATGGATTGCGTGAAGAAGGAAAGATTCCGGCCATTCCGATCTTCATTGACTCTCCGATGGCGACCGATGCGACATCCGTATTCGCCATGCATCCGGAGGTTTTCGATCGCAGTGAGGCTCTGGTGCGGCGAACGACGAACCTATTCGATTTTCCGATGGTGACCTTCACTCGGGATGTCGCGGAATCCAAGCGACTGAACAGCCTGCGCGGACCCATGGTGATCATCGCGGCGTCGGGTATGGCCGAATCGGGCCGTATTCTTCATCATCTCCAACACGGTGCGAGTGATCCGCGCAATACCATACTTATTGTGGGATTCCAGGCCGAGCACACGCTTGGACGTCGTATCGTGGAGAAGCGTGAGATGTTGCGTATCTTCGGCGAAGAGCTGCCGCTCGGCGCTCAGGTGGAGGTGTTGCTGGGATACAGCGCACACGCCGACCGCACGGAGTTGCATCAATGGCTTCAGGCTGTGCGCGCCTCTGGACGTCCGGATGGTCGGGATCATCCGCTGGTCTGTCTGGTCCATGGTGAACCCGATGCCCAGAGCGCTTTCGCGGACCGATTACGGGGTGATGGTTTTCGCGTGGAGATCCCTGCTCCCGGAACCGTCGTACCGCTCTGACCGTGCATCCTGCTGGAATGGTCACTCGATCCAGTACCATTCACTTGCGCATCTGGTAGCCTGGGCAGATGAGCGGCCGTCGCTTTTTGTGCCTTCAGTGGCTTGCCGGAGCACTGGTATCGATTGCCGTATGTTGGCTTCTGTGTCTTGCAGCGATAGTGTACTGGTCGCGCGGAACGGATACAGGTCAGGCTGATGCCATAGTGGTGCTCGGTGCCGCGCAGTATGACGGGCGGCCATCACCGGTCCTGCGTGCCCGCCTGGATCACGCGCTGGATCTATGGAGTGACCATCGTGCCAGGCTCATAGTGCTCACGGGTGGCCAGCGTCAGGGTGACAAGAGCAGTGAGGCTGCGGCAGGTCGTCGCTATCTCATACAACGGGGAGTTCCGGGCCAGGCCATCAAACTTGAGTCGGTTGGTCGCACGTCACTCGCATCCATCAGTGGTGCAGCGATGTTGTTGTCTGCGATGCACGATTCACTGACCGCTGACTCGCCGGAAGTGCGAGAGACGGAATCACCTATACGAGCCAGACGTCCGCGGGTTCTCCTGGTGAGTGATCCGTTTCACATGTTGCGTCTTGACGTGCTTGCGCGGCTGCATGGCCTTGAGCCCTTGCCGTCACCTACCCGTACGAGTCCAATCTCGGCAAACCGCACGGTGATAGAGTACATGTTGCGCGAATCGATTGCTGTACCGGCCGATATTGTTCTTATGGTGTGGCTCCGTATTTCAGGTCGTCATCAAGTAAACTGAGCCGGGTCGCACATCGTCGCTGAGCCCATGCCCACGCCGGGTGATGGGTCAGGTGTGAAAGGGCATGAAGGAGGAGACTGTTGCGGTGACGATGGTTCAGCGGCTGTCAGGCGCAGCACCACGAATGAGTGTACGCGAGCCAGCGGGAGTTACGGTATAGAGGGGGATACCGGCGATATCGTTATCCAGCGACAGGACGTCGCCAGCGGCCAAGGGGAACGCGTAACGAAGCTGCGCCGAGATGAAGTAGGAATCGGCGGCGTCCGTGTTGACGACATAGCCCATGTCCCGCAGGGAGCCTGCTGTCAGACGACTCAGCGGATTGACAACGCTACGATTCAGGAAGCCAGTCATCAGCTCCCGGTCAAGCACGGACTCCCGCCAGTGGCTGTCCCGGGTTCCTGGTCCACCTGTATTCTCGACCGGAACCGGATTTCCGCCGTAAGTGAGCGTGTTGATGAAGGCAAACTGGCTGCGCCCAAAAACACCCTGGAAATATGGATCGCTGCCGCCTGCTCCCACCAAGAGTTGGCGATTGTAGTTCCATAATGTGCCGATTCCCAGAACGTGGCCCATCTCATGCACGACCACATCGGTCAGACTGCTGTTGGCTATGAGCGCTGATATATCATCCTCATCGAACTCCATGATGCCGACGACAGACAGGCTGGAATTGGAGTTGACGAAGCATGGGCCTGCCTGGCCAAGGATCTTTCCGGGACCATCTATGGGTGTGATGCGCGCGAAGATCACAACATCATTGACAATTTCGTCCATTGCTGGCATCCACGGCGTGCAGCTTCCCGAAGGCACCTCCATCCTTGTGTTGTGGACGTCACCAACGACGATGGAGCGCCATCTTGTGGCGGCGTTGTCAAAGGCGCTGCGAACCATGGTGCTGCCGCCGTCTCCAACGAAACGCACCTCGATGTCGAACAGGGTTTCGACGGCATGTGCAGCAAAGGTTACCGACGCACCTGGCATGGCTGAACTCGTTGCCACGAGCGTCTGGGTCGCGGCTGATCCGAGCGTCCAGGTGCCCACAAAGGCGGCACCGGTTGCGGGGTCGGTTGCGGTTGTCGCCCCCGTAACGGTACCAGAGGCCAGCCCAGGTGTGAAGGTCACTGGTACATTGCCGACAGGGTTTCCGAATGCATCTGAAATACGGACTCCGGGTCTGACGGTAACAGGCGCGTCGGCGATCGCCTTCTGGCCATCACCGGCGATCTTCCCAATGGATGCAGGTGCACCGGCGCGTGCGACGGCGGCAAAATACGTCTCGGTTACACCGGGTGATGTGACGCTGAGGACTTGCTGCCCTGCAATCGTGCCGAGCTGCCAGGAGTTCACCGTGGCGACACCGAATGTATTGGTGAGCTGCCGAGCATCTGTAATGGATCCACCGCCATACATGACGGAAAAGACAACCGGCACGCCGGAGATGGGGTTGCCATACATGTCCTCGGCACGCACGGAAGGAAGCGAGGGCACGAAGCTATTCACCTCGGCGCTCTGCACGGAGGGACTTGCGTGGGAGAGTTGCTGGACGGGACCAGGTGCGGCGGTTACGCTGAACGTGACTGCAGGTACTCCCTGTGTCCATGCCATCAGTGTCTGCTGACCGGCAGTGGTACCCAATGTCCAGCCGCCGGATGACGCCTCCCCGGAGGCATTGGTCCGTATGGAGTCATTCGTTACCCGGCCGCTGCCACTGGTGACCTTCCAGTGTACCAGTACATTGCGGATCCCCTTTCCTCTGGCATCGTTGATGCGAACCGATGGCACGGTGCCGACAGCGGTCGCCACCGGTAGTGCAGCTGCAACGCTGGCTACCGGAATGGCAACGGAGGGCACTTGGGGATCGCCATAACAGGCGAAGAGTGATGCCGAGACGGCCAACCCCCCGCCAATCATGCATGTCCGGCGCATGATTTTCGAACGAACTGGACGCGCGCGACCCATCAAGCAGAGCAAAAGTGGAGGCCCGGGGTTCCCGGTTTCATTGCCAACCCTGAATATTGATCCATGCACATCCCTGTTGAGAGTTATCGTCTTCCGAACGGCTTGAACGTGGTCCTCTCAGAGGTCCACACTGCGCCGATTGTGGCTGTAAATCTGTGGTATCACGTGGGCTCTGCCAACGAGCGCCCGGAACGAACGGGATTTGCCCACTTATTCGAACACATGCTTTTTCAGGGCTCGGTGAATGTGGGCGCGAACGAGCACTTCGAGCTGATTCAACGAGCCGGAGGTACGTTGAACGGCTCAACGTGGCTCGACCGCACCAACTACTACGAGACCCTTCCGTCACATCAATTACCGCTGGCCCTGTGGCTCGAAGCCGATCGCATGGGATACATGCTGCCCGCCCTGACGCAGCAGAAGCTGGACACGCAGCGGGATGTGGTCAAGAACGAGAGGCGATGGACGGTTGACAACCAGCCGTACGGAACATGGTGGGAGCGCCTGCCCGCACTGACCTTCCCCGAGACTCACCCGTTCCATCATTCACTGATCGGTTCCATGGAGCACCTGTCCGACGCATCGCTGGAGGATGTCGCAGGGTTCTTCCGGACCTACTATACCCCGGACAACGCCGTTCTCACCGTTGCGGGTGACTTCGACTGCTCCGAGGCGATTCGGTTGATAGCGGAGTTCTTCGGGCCCATTCCGCGCGGCAGCGGACGCCCACAGTTGGGCGACATGGCTGTGCCTCCGGTGTTCGGGCAAACCCGCCGCGAAGTGGTATACGAC
>CAYSKN010000049.1:0-15701 GCA_964431565.1 uncultured Gemmatimonas sp. | reverse complement strand
GGACACTGTCCCCCACCTTGGGCATTCCGCTGTTCTGGGTTGCCGTGGCGCTATGTGTAATCGCCGAGTTCTTCATTCTGCGGGCGGTTTTCCGTGCACTGCCCTTCGCGCCCGCTTCGAGTGAAGTGCCTGCCCCTCGGCGGTGGGCAGAGGTGGTGTGGGTGATCATCCCCGTGTTTGGCCTGGCTGCTGCCTTCTGGAGCGCCTGGCACGCCCTGTTGCCCTGAAAACGTCCAAGTGAGTACATCCTCCTCTTCCGATGCAACTTCCGGGCTGGCGCCTGCCTCCGTAAGGAATGCGGCGTACGTCGCTTTCGGTGTCTCGCTCATCCATATCATCTTCGGTGCCATCGTAAGGATCACCGGGTCCGGCATGGGGTGTGGCGACAACTGGCCCAAGTGTCACGGTTACTGGGTCCCGCCGTTCGAGCGAATGGATCTCATCATTGAGGTCACCCACCGATATCTGGCTCTTGCCCTGTTACTCAGCATCGCGGTGCTGGTATACACTGCCTGGCGGCATCGCGCGATTTCTGGAGTCGGGAGTCGGGGGGGTGTCTGGAATACAGCACTGCTGTCAGTAGTGCTCTGGATCGCACCGGCCTTGTTCGGCGCTGTGACCGTCTTCCTTGGTAACCCTGCCTGGGCCACCGTGATACACAAACTGCTCGCCGCATCGCTGCTCGCGGTGCTCGCGGTTGCGGTCATTCGTGCGGGAGGTATGGGGCGCAACGGTATCCGGCGCGCGTCCGGCACGTCGAAAGCGGTACGTGCCAGCATGGGGGCAGCGATCCTGGCACTGATCGTGGTGCTGCTGGGCGGTCTTACTGCCAAACTCCCCAATGCCGCCGTAGCCTGTGTCGGATTCCCTCTGTGCGGCGAGGGTTCCCTGGGGGGCGGTGCGCAACATGTCCAGCTCACGCATCGCCTACTTGCCTATCTGCTGGTTCTTCACCTCATCTCGCTGCCCATGATGTTCCGGAAGCGGGGTGAGCCGCACGTGATTGTTGCCACCGCCTGGATTGGTCTCGCGTTGGGTGTCCTGCAGGTTATATGGGCCGGATGGATGGTCACGGGCGGTTTTCCGCCAGCCGTGCGATCGTTTCACCAGGCAACCGGAATGCTGATCTGGGCCGTAACCTTTGTCATGACCTACTTGGCACGGCTTGCCGCGAACAACGCAACAGGCGCCAACACGGGCGGAACACGCGTTGGCCGCGTGTTATCGAACACACGCAAGCCGTGAGCGAGCATACTTCGGGTACAGCCGCAGTGGAAATGCAACAAACATCACGGCTTCCGCGTGACCTCGTGGCACTCACCAAGCCGCGTATCATATCGCTGCTGCTCGTGACGACTGCCGCACCGATGTATACCGCGGGATCGCCTTCGTGGCTCACTGTGCTCATAGTGATGGTTGGCGGCTATCTGATGGCCGGTGGTGCCAACGCGATCAACATGTATATCGATAGGGACATCGACAATGTTATGGCCCGCACGAGGCTCCGCCCCATTCCGAGCGGACGGATGGTGCCCATCCAGGTGCTGGCATTCGGTGTTGCCTGCGCGACGTTCGCAACTTGGTTACTTGCCTACTTCGTCAACGTTCTCACCTCGATCCTCGCGTTAGCTGGATTCTACTTCTACGTATTCATCTACACACGCTGGCTAAAGCGGTCCTCTCCGCAGAACATCGTCATCGGTGGAGCTGCAGGTGCATTCCCGCCGCTCGTCGGATGGGCTGCTGTAACCGGATCGCTCGATGTGACCGCATGGCTGCTCTTTCTCATCGTGTTCTACTGGACACCTCCGCACTTCTGGGCACTGGCTCTGCTCAAGCAGGTGGATTACGGACGCGCACACGTTCCGATGGCACCGCTTGTCTGGGGTGAACGCGAGACCATGCTTCAGATGATCTGGTATACCGTCATTCTCTTCGCCCTGACCCTGCTGCCCGTTCTCTACGGCGTCTTCGGTCTGTTCTATCTGCTGTCCGCCCTCGTTCTCAACGTCCTGCTCGCACGAGGGTTGTGGCGCGTGCTCAATGCTGCGCGTCGAGGCATCCCTTGGACAGGACCAGCCTGGTGGGTATACAAGTACTCACTGCTCTATCTGGCGCTGCTTTTTCTTGCGATGCCGATCGATCGGGCAATCGCACGGTGAACTCGAAGGCCGTGCGACATAGTGCATCCGGGCCGCAGAAACCGCTTGCACGCCTGATGCCGCTGTTGAAGCCTCATGCATCACGCCTGGCGGTCGCTTTCGTCTTCCTGCTCATCGCTGCAGCCGCAGGACTGGTATTCCCTGCTGTCCTCCGTTTCCTGCTTGATGCTGCTTTCGAGATGCACGACCGCCAGGCACTCGATAGGATCGCACTGGGTCTCATCGGTGTCTTTGCCATTCAGGCCACCGCTCAGTACATCCAGGTTCGGCTGCTCTCGACATCCACGGAGTACATCATTGCTGCGCTCCGAGAGCAGACCTTTGCCCATCTGATACGTCTTTCCGCGGCCTTCTTCACCGAGCGGCGCACAGGCGAACTCACAAGCCGGCTCAGCAGTGACCTCACGCTGCTGCAATCACTGCTCGGCACATGGTTCTCCGAGCTGTCCCGTCAGACGTTGTTTCTGGTTGGCGGCATCATCATGATGACCATCACCAATCCGCGACTCACGCTTACTACGCTCGCCGTCGTCCCGCTGGCAGTGGGTGCTGTCCTGACTTTCGGACGCGCGCTGCGTCGCGTGAGCATGAATGTTCAGGACCGGGTGGGCGAAGCCATGGGAATGGCCGATGAGGCATTCGGCTCCATCCGCATTGTACAGAGCTTCACCAGGGAAGCCGAGGAGACACGCCGTTTCCGGGACCTGTTGCAGGATCTCGTCGTGGTAGCAGTGAGACGTGCGCGCACCCGTGCCCTTTTTTTCAGCATAGTGGGCTTCATGGCATTTGGTGCGGTGGCGGCGGTGCTGTGGCAGGGCGGCGTGCAGGTGCTGCGTGGACAGCTCACAGCCGGTGCGCTGGTCGCCTTTCTCTTCTATGCGCTGTTCGTGGCAGCCTCGGTTGGCTCACTGGCCACGCTCGTGGGCCACTTTCAGGAGGCTGTAGGAGCAGCCAGTCGCGTGTTTGAACTGCTCGATACCAGCCCGACCGTACAGGAAGCTGCATCGATGGCGCATCTTCCGCTGCCCGTACGCGGAGCGCTTGCTCTTGAGGCGGTCTCGTTCCGCTACGCATCGGATCACCCGGATGTACTGCACGAGATTTCCTTGTCGGCGGCACCAGGCGAGGTTGTAGCCCTTGTGGGACGCTCCGGCGCAGGAAAAACCACCATTGCCTCGCTGATTCCGCGCTTCTGGGATGTCACTGCGGGGCGGATCAAGCTCGATGGACTGGACATACGCGAGCTTCCCCTGCACTCCCTTCGCGCGGCCATCGGCATCGTTCCGCAGGAGCCGGTACTCTTCAGCGGTACGATTCGCGACAACATCGCTTACGCGCGTCCTGCTGCCTCAGACAGCGAGGTAATGCAGGCCGCACGAGCTGCGCATGCATGGGAGTTTATCGAGCGACTGCCTGAGGGATGGAATACGCGCGTTGGGGAACGTGGCGTCAAACTCTCCGGCGGACAACGCCAGCGCATTGCTATCGCGCGCGTGTTCCTGAAGGATCCAGCCATAGTCATCCTTGACGAAGCCACCTCAAGCCTGGATACGGAAAGCGAACGTTTCATAGAGCAGGCGCTCGAGGAACTACTCCAGGGCAGAACGACACTGCTAATAGCACATCGCCTGAGTACGGTCAGGCGCGCGGATCGGGTGGTGGTGCTCGATCACGGGCACGTAGTGGAGACCGGAAGCCACGAGGAATTGCTCAACCGCAACGACGGAGTCTATGCGCGCCTGTATCAGATTGGGGGCTGACCCGTCTGACTGCAGGCAATGACCTAGTACTCCAGCTCCACCCTTGCCTGTACATTCGCCTCCACCCTGACCGCAGTGTGGCGCACCCCCAGGTGTTCGTGCCACACGACAAGCTGATATCGTCCCGGCGGCACCCGGTCAAACCGGAATTCCCCATCCGCCCGGGTGACAGCAACGAACGGATGCGGTGACACCAGCAGCCATGCCCGAACCCATGGGTGAAGATCATCGCTCACACCAACGAGGCCCGGTGTTGCAGCCGGCTCGCTTGTGGGAACTACCTGACCGGCATCGTTGAACCGTGCTTCCGCACGACTCCTCTGATTCTCGCCAACTGCGGTGAACCGCAGCCGTGAGGTCATTGCATCACGGCTGTTCACATTGACCGTTCCACCCAACGCAACGCGCTGCACCCTCGGTTCGAGACGACAGCCACTCAACACCAGACGCACCAGTCTCGGGGAATCATCGGGCGGTCCGTTCTTCACTCCAACAAGCCATACAGCGGCATTACCCACACCACCCGCAAGGCTCGCCACCATCGATTCACTGAACGGGCTGCACACGTCCGGATCGCTCGACGGCACTATCGTCGTGTCACGCGGTGTGGCCCCAATGACGCGCCCACTCACAATCCCCGGTGCAGAGATCTCACCAACCGTGTAGGTCAGGCCATCAGCACCTCCAGCCGCGCGTGACAGCGATGTCTCATCCAGCGGGCCCGCTGCACGAACAGCACCGATACTCGCGCCGGAGCGCCAGGAGCCGTCTTCTCCATCACCACGACAGGCCGTGACCGCCACAAACATCAGCGCCAGCAGGGTGCCGCCCGGCGCCCGCATCAGACAACAAGGAGATCGCGCTGAGGCGAAGACGGAGTGATCAGCAGTGTGCGTTCACCAACAAAACCATTCACCTCGCTCCGTACACCGAACTCACCGCAAAGATACACACCAGGCTCAATGGAAAATCCGACACCGGCAATGAGTAGACGACTGTCACGCGACTCCAGGTTGTCGATCTGCGGGCCGGATCCATGCAACTCACGTGCGTCGATGCTGTGGCCGGTTCTGTGTCGGAAGTGAGGGCCGAAACCTCGTGATTCGACAACTTTGCGAGCAGCGTCATCAGCCTCACTCCCGCGAACCGGCTGACCGCCTTCCACCCGTTCGGCAAGCAGCGCTATCGCTGCATCGCGGGCGTCCCGCACTGCCGCCCACACCTCCATCACGCGATCTGATGGAGAGCCCACAGATGCCATCCAGGTCTGATCGGCATATACGCCTCCGTTCGACTCCCTTGCCCACAGATCCACCAGAAGA
Organism: uncultured Gemmatimonas sp.; assembly: GCA_964431565.1. GTDB lineage: Bacteria > Gemmatimonadota > Gemmatimonadetes > Gemmatimonadales > Gemmatimonadaceae > Gemmatimonas. Next base: position 10,457 of record CAYSKN010000049.1, on the reverse strand, counting down.
ACATCACCTCTCATGACGGTACGGGGGGAAGACGCCGACGGTACGTAATGCGGGTTGGCTGCGTTTTCCGACGCAGCCACATCCGGACCATGATCATTCTCAAGTCCGGCACGCGCAAATGCCTCCAGGATACGCGCCTGCAGTTCGTATTCCGTAACCGGTGTCCCGACAGCGGCCATCGCACCGGCGTGCAGGATCACTTCACGTGCTATCTCGGCAAGTCGCTCAGCTGCTCTCTCATGCGACCTGCGCTGCTCAGGAGTCCACGTCGCGTAGACTTCCGAGACGAGATCACCGGAAGTCACCACCTTCGCCCCACTGGCACGTACCATCTCGAGTACGCCGGCCGGAATACGGTCGAGATAGGGGATTGCATCGCCTGGTGAGTACTCCATGGCAATACGCTTTCCCTCTACGAGTGACCTGAGAGCTTCCTCCAGCTCACGCCAGCCAACATAGGTGCGGAGCGTCCACGTGGAAGGCCAGTGAACCCATGGACCGGGTTCGATCGCGTGAGCAATGCCCACGGGTGTTCCCTCACGCGGAATGAACGCAAATATCCGGCGCGTCACCATCCCCTCGAAAGCGAGCAGGCCCTGCGCGATCGCGTTGGTACCCCGAAAATCGTACAGCAGCCAGCCATCGAGATCAGCGACTGTCAGTAGATGCTGGATGCGCGGAAGCGATTGGGGTGTCAACATGGCAGCAATGACAACAGAGGCGCCAGCCGCCACCGGTCAATCATGACCAACACCTGACTAACGCCGACGCCAACCGGCACGCCACTGGCACGATGTATCCCCTCGTGCACGGCACATCACATGATCCACTGCACCTTCGATGTCGGCCAATCGAAGGAGCAACTCACGAAACGCTGCTTCATACAGCCCGCATCCGGCAGCGTGTGGAGCCGCATCAGCCGACACCGGAGCCGTTACTTCCAGAAGAAGGGTGCTTCCCTGGCGCACCACGCGCCCGTCCATGTGACGACGGGCGAGCAGCCTCAGTATCCGCAATGCAGCCGGCCTGGCAATCAGGGCAGGCAACCCGCGTGCAGCAGATCTCCGGATCGCGCTCACACTCCCGAGCAGCAAGCGGGCCCACCGAAGTCCAGTTTCGCGGAATACAAGATCCGCGTCTGGACGACGCCCGATGAGGCGCACCAGTGCGAGCACCTCATCGTAGGGAATCCTTTGCCCTCCACGAACCGCTTCGCCATACCGCCGGATCTGCTGATGCACGGTTTCGCTAAGTCCCAGACGCTTGTTCCTCAGCTCACCGACCAGCTCCGCATCCAGCTCTGTCGCAGGCGTATCTACTGCTCTGACGGCTTCGAGCAGCGCCAATGGCAGCCGGGCATCCTGCGACTCGCCGGTCAGAGCGAGCATGACGTCCAGCTGCTGAGCGGAGCGGCCGGCGCGGCCATCGGTGATCGGTGACACAAAGTGCATGGACTCGCATGCTAACGTATTCACCATCTACCGTTCAAGCGGGCCATGCAACAATCGCACAAACTGTGGCTTCGACACCACACCAACTCATTCCGTTGGACCGGATGAATCAGCCCGGAGCGTCGCCTTCCCTGGCGGTCCGTTCTCCCTCCAGGGTCTTTCATTCATCATACACTCCAGCGGATCCGGCACCTCGAATCCCGATCACATCCTGATCCCGTGCAGACTGTTCTTTCCGGATTCATACTCTCCAGTCTTGTCGCGCTCACCGCGTGGCTCTCCAGTAGCATCAATGGTACCGCAGCAATCGTGGCTGCCATCGGAGGTACCGTTACCATGATGGCAGGATTGGAATGGGGGCTCTTCCTTGCAGTGTGGTTTGTCTTCGCTTCGCTCGTGTCCCGTGCCCGACATGGCGTCAAGCACGTTCGCACGCGCTCGGTAATCGGCAGGAGTGGACCGCGCGATGCGTGGCAGGTACTTGCCAACGGCGGAGTCTTCTTCACACTCGCCGGACTCAGAGCGCTCAACGTGGAGACTGGTGCCGATCCGGCCATTCTGGCTGCATCTGCCCTGATCGCTGCCGGGGCAGATACTGCTGCTACCGAGGTCGGGACGATGTGGCGCGGTTCTCCGGTCTCTCTTAGAACCATGAGACGCGTACCACCAGGCACATCAGGGGCGGTGAGCCTGCCAGGTACTGTGGCAATGCTCGCTGCCGCGATATTGCTCAGCCACCTGGCGATCTCATGCAGGCTCATACCGTCCACGGCCAGAGGTGTCGTCATCATAGCTGCCCTCTCAGGCTGTGTGGCCGATACTCTCATTGGTGCCTTTCTTCAGGCGCGTCGCTCTTGCCTGAAGTGCGGGGCTGACACGGAGAGCTCAGTGCACGAGTGCGGGGGCGCTACAGGTCACGTCGGAGGCTTGTCATGGATGATGAACGATTCCGTGAACGTCTGCTGCACCCTTGTCGGCGCCGCTATTTCTTTCCTGCTGCTGTGGCCGTCAGGCTGAGTGTGTGGAAGGACGCCGAATAACACGCGGAGACAGGCCAGCCTTCTTCACACACGTACACTAACTTGTCACCATGATCGACAGCGACTTTTTTCGAGCACTTCTTGGAAGATTTGCCAGTGGAGTCACCGTTGTCACAACGCGGACACCTGACGGACGTCCGTTTGGCATGACGGTGAGTGCTTTCTCATCAGTAAGCCTGGATCCGCCACTCGTTCTCGTCTGTATCGGTGACAATGCCACCATGGCTACGGAGATGACACAGGCTGCCACCTTTGCTGTCAATATCCTCAGCAACCGACAGGAGTCACTCTCGAGGCACTTTGCCAGCCCCGGCTGCAATCGCTTCGAGGGAATCGGATATGACGACGCTGAAGGCGACCCCAGGCTGCACGAAGTGCTTGCCTGGCTGCAGTGCAGGGTGGTGATGCGGCACCACGCGGGTGATCACGTTATCCATGTGGGTGAGGTGCAGGATGCTGCCATCAGTGATGGCAGCCCGCTCCTCTACTACCGCGGTGGATATGCCACACTCGAGCACTGACAGGTTTACAGACCTTTGCCGTCTCCATCACCACACGCGGCCAGCTTTCTTCTCAACTGCACCGTGCGACGAAGCATGAGCGCGATGTAGCCGAGGTAAAGGCCAAGAGCCACAGCGTAACCGGCCCACATGTATGAGGCAGTATCGGGAGGACCTCCGGGCTTCGCCACATATGCCACCATTCCCGTCGTATCCTGTACGCCAGATTGCATGGTGCCATCGGCGAGTACAGCAGACGGTTGAACAGGCTTCACGTCCGGATATCCCACCAACGATCCCGGCCTCATACGGACTCCATGGCCAGCACTGCATCACGCATGCCGGCCCACCGGTAGCGCAGCCGCAACAGTACGAAAAACAGAAACAGGAACGCAAGGACGGCGATCAGGAAGGTGCTGAGCATCTCCGGAGGCATTGACGGCGCTTCCGGCTTGATAACAACGGGGCCCGGGTGCATACCGCGAAACAACCGCACTGTGAGATGGATGAACGGGACCAGGACCACAGCCAGCGATCCCATCACGGCGGAGAGACGTGCGCGACTCTCCTGCGTTTCCACCGCGCCGCGCAACACCATGTAGCCCAGCACCATCAACCACAGAAATACCGTTGCTGTCAGACGCGCCTCCCACACCCACCACGTGCCCCAGCTCGTGCGCGCCCAGATCGGGCCTGTAACAAGCACCATCCCCATGAACAGCAGCCCCACTTCGGCGCTCGACTCGGCCAGGCGGTCCAGCCTTTCGTCCTTCAGCCAGAGGTACCCGAGACTGGAAATGGCCATCAGCGGACACGCCAGATAAAGACCCGCGATCGCGGCCGGAACATGGAGGTAGAAGATCTTCTGGGCGGCACCGAGCATTGCATCGACCGGCGTGAACCAGATGGCCCGCACACAGGCCACCAGCACCAGGATCAAGGCAATGACAAGCCACTTATCAATGACGCGCACAGTGCGAACATCGGGAGGTAGCGAAGAACTCACCGTCGTCTGAGAATGTCTCGCCATTGATCAGACCTCTACTCCTCGATCGTGAACGGGAAGACCACGATGCACGCCGAAACGAACACCAGGTCAAAAGCAAGCAACAACTTGAACCAGTGCATCGCGCTGCTGAGGGGTAGGCCGCGCAGCACCACAGCCGTTGCCTGAGCAGCTGGAATCACGAGGGGCACGAAGAACGGAAGCGTCATCATCGGCAGAAGCAGCTCAGCCATGCGCGTGTTGGCAGCCACGGCAGCGAAGAGAGTCCCCACCGCAGACAGTCCCAGCGCTGCGAGAATAACGATGCCTGCCAGCAGCCCCCAGGCCCCGCCGACAGGAACATCGAAGAAGAGCACCACTGTCGGCAGGGCAAGCGCCTGAACAGCGGCCACGAATACCAGATTTGCCAGTACCTTGCCAGCGAAGATCGCCTCACGTGAAACCTGTGACGCGAGCAATCCATCGTAGGCGCGCTCCGAAATCTCGAGTGCAAATGAGCGGTTGAGGCCCAGAAGACCCGAAAAGGTGAAAATCACCCACAGAACGCCGGGGGCCAGATCCATGGCGGGGATTGCCGTCGGGTCCCACGTGAAGCGGAATATCGCCACAGCCAGAACGGAAAAAACCGTTGTGGCCATCAGCGCGCTGCGTGTGCGGAACTCTATGAGCAGATCCTTGCGCGCGATGCGCCATGCGTCGACAAGGAAGGACGGCTCACTGTGAGTATGCTGATTCACGAAAGGCTTGAGCGGCTCACATCGCACAATCCCGATAGCGCTTCCGGCTTCGTTCACCCGATGACCTCGTGTACCACCCGACGATAGAACGCCTGAAATCCCGACACATCAAATTCGCCCGGATGAGCACGCTCCTCGTGAACCAGCTCGCCCTCGCGCATGATGGCTGCTCTGTCGGCCAATGCCAGTCCCTCCGCAACATTGTGCGTGACGAGGACAATCGTGGCACCTGATATCTTGAGTTCCCTCAGCGCTTCGGTGAATACAAGTGCGCCCACCTCATCGAGTCCACTGTAGGGTTCATCGAGCAGCACCAATCGCGGTCCGTGGACCAATGCACGCGCGATGGAGACACGCTGTTGAAGACCGCGGCTCAGCAACTTCACGGGCGCGGATTCCCTTTCGAGCACTCGCAGTTGTCGCAATACCGCAGTAGTAGCTGCATCGGCTTCCATCACACCCTGGCATTCGGCGGCAAACCTCACATTCTCCCGGACGGTGAGCACCGGGTACAGCATCGCGTGATGGCTGATCAGCCCCACCAGGCGTCGGGCAGAGGCCGGGCCCGGCAGGACCGCACCATGAAGAAGCGTGCGGCCGCGCGTGGGCCTGAGCAGTCCACCGAGCAGCCGCAACAGGGTTGTTTTCCCTGCCCCGTTGGGACCGAAGAGGGCAAGACACTCACCTTCCGCAAGGGCAAGTGACACACCGTTGACAGCCTTCCTGACACCGAAAAACCGAACCAGACGCTCGGCCACCAACGCGGTCTTCAGCACGCCAGCAGGCCTTACATCCGTGATGGAATCTGTCACCGGATCGGCAACCTCGGCTGCAACGGTTCCGCGGGGCATCAGCATCGCTCTACATTAGCTGGATACGCAGCCGTCCGCGACACGACGCGTCCCTTCCCCTCCCCTCCCCTGTACGCTTCTGCCTATCCCCTCTCCTACCGTCTCTCCGTCCCCCTCCCCCTCCCCCTCTCCCTCCCTGACATCATGGGCCTGAGCGGCCTGCGTCCCGCGAGGGAATCCTTTCCGGTTCTTCTTGCGCCGGTACAACCGGCCCCACGAGCCCATGAGTGATATCGACGTTCTGTTGCAGGAAACACGCTCGTTTCCACCGTCAGATGATTTCCGGGCCGCTGCCATCGTGCGCGACTCCCGCCTGCATGAGGAGGCTTCCCGCGATCCCGTGGCATTCTGGTCCAGTGAGTCAAGAGAACTCGACTGGATGACACCCTGGACTACGGCCCTGGAGTGGAAGCCACCACATGCAAAGTGGTTCCTGGGTGGCAAACTCAACGCGTCGACCAATTGCGTAGATCGGCATATTCACGGCCAACGTCGCAACAAGGCAGCACTGATCTGGGAAGGCGAACCCGGAGACCGCCGCACATTCACCTACTGGGATCTCTACCGCGAAGTGAACCTCGCGGCCAACGTGCTGCGCAGGTTCGGCGTGGGGCGCGGCGATCGCGTCGCCATCTATCTGCCCATGATACCCGAGGCGGTCATTGCAATGCTTGCCTGCGCACGCATAGGCGCTATTCACACCGTGGTCTTCGGCGGTTTCTCGCCCGAGTCACTACGCGACCGCATCAACGATTGTTCATGCAAGCTGCTGGTAACTGCCGACGGCGGATCGAGGCGCGGCCAGATGGTACCACTCAAGCGCAACGCCGACATCGCGCTCAGGGAGTGCCCCACTGTGGAAACCGTGCTTGTGGTGATGCGTCGGCGCAGCGGAGTCGGCGATGAAACATTCGCCGAGATGCAGGAGGGACGCGATCACTGGTGGCATCGTGTCAAGCGTCAGGTACCGCGTTACTGCGAACCAGAGGCGATGGACGCAGAAGACGTCCTGTTCGTACTGTACACATCAGGAACCACCGGCAAGCCCAAGGGCGTGGTACACACCACGGGTGGCTTTCTCACTGGCGTTACCAGCACCACGAAGTACACGTTCGACCTGAAGGATGACGACGTGTTCTGGTGTACTGCCGACGTGGGCTGGGTCACCGGGCACTCCTACCTGGTGTACGGCCCGCTTGCCAATGGGGCAACCTGCGTAATGTACGAAGGGGCGCCCGACTGGCCTGATAAGGATCGATTCTGGCAGATTTGCGAGCGGCATGGCGTGACGATCCTCTACACCGCTCCGACAGCCATCCGCGCCTTCATGAAATGGGGCACGTCTTATCCCCGTGCGCACGACTTGTCACGGCTGCGATTGCTCGGTTCGGTTGGCGAACCGATCAATCCTGAAGCATGGATGTGGTACCATGAGAACATCGGCGGCGGGCGATGCCCCATCGTAGACACATGGTGGCAGACCGAGACGGGAGCGATCATGGTCACACCGCTGCCTGGTGTGACCATCACACGACCAGGATCGGCAACAGTCCCCTTTCCGGGAATAGAGACAGCCGTGCTCGATGGGAACGGGAATCAACTGCATGTCGGCGGCGGCCTGCTTGCCATCACAAGACCATGGCCAAGTATGTTGCGTACCGTCTGGGGTGACGACAAGCGATACGTGGATACCTATTTCTCGAGATGGCCCGGCCGGCCGGACCTCTACTTCCCCGGTGACGGCGCCAAACTCGATGATGACGGATATCTGTGGATCCTTGGCCGTGTTGACGATGTACTCAACGTCTCGGGGCATCGCATCGGGACAATGGAAGTGGAGAGCGCGTTGGTCGATCACCCGGCAGTGGCAGAAGCAGCCGTGGTTGGGAGACAGCATGACATCAAGGGGCAGGCGATGGCAGCGTTCGTAACGTTGATTGCGGGTTACCAGCCGAGCGGCAGCCTGCGGGACGAACTTCGCGAACATGTTGTACTCAAGATCGGTGCGCTGGCACGACCGGATGACATCCTCTTCACAGCAGATCTGCCCAAGACCCGCTCCGGCAAGATCATGCGTCGTCTCTTGCGGGACATCGCAGAAGGGCGTGCTCTTGGCGACACCACGACCCTCGCTGATCCCTCAGTGGTGGCAGCCCTGAAGGATCAGTACGAGGCACAGGAGGGATGAGCCGACATATAACCATGCAGTTTCAGCATGAATTCTGACACTGCATACGGGGGTGGATAGTCTCTGTCATGGTCAGAAACCCACCCGGGCAACCTCTCGTCAGTGTACTATGTCCATTCTCAACAGACTGTTCCCGGAAACCCTCTTCCCCCGGAAGCTCCCGGCAGACGCTGAGCAGCGCTTGCGTCTTGCACAGGCGCGAGCAGAAGAGGCACTGATCCGTACCCACGTTGGGAATGCTCTGCTTTTCGTGGATACCTTGGCCGTCGATGTGGGCTATGAGCGCGCCCTGGATATTTATGTGCGCGAGATGGGTGTGCCCGACCCGCTTGCATCCGTGGTTGCCACACGCGCCCTTGTAGCGCTCGGTGAGGCATTAATACCGCACAACAGTACCCCGGGAGCGGCAGGCGCAGATGCTGGTGCCGTCCGGGAAGACAGCGGTGCCTTGACGGTTGAGGCTCCCAGACTGCGCCTCGACGAAGCGCAGGCCCGCCGAAGGCGGGCCTGACCGATGTACGTTTATGGTGCACCCTTCGCACTTGACGCAGGGAGCCACATAGGCACAGACCTACGGCTGCGATGCCGCCTGCGCTGAACGGATGGAGTCGACGATAGCCTTGATCTGATCCGTGTTCGGAGCCGGGGCGTAGATGGCGCCTCCTATCATGATCGTTGGAGTACTGTTCACACCCCGTTCGCTGCCTGCTGCAGCGTTTGCCTGGATACGTCCGAGATTACGCTGCGAATCGAAACACTCACCGAACTTCGCGGCATCGAGGCCCAGAGCCTTCACATAACCGTCAAAGATCTTGCGCGGATTGGTGGTAGCCTGTGTGTTCCAGTCGTATTGCCCCCGGAAGAGCATGTCGTGAAACTCCCAGAATTTTCCCTGTTCGTCGGCACACGATGCCGCCAGGTGTGCAGAGAGTGTATTGCTGTGAATCGATGTCAGTGGAAAGTCCATGAACCGGAAGTTCGCAAGCCCGGCATCTATGACGCGCTTGAAGAGATCGGGCTCTTCTACGAGGGCAAACTGACCGCAGCCCGGACACTCGAAGTCGGCAAACTCGATGATCGTGACGGGTGCAGCCGGATCACCACGCATGTAACCCTGCGCCTGTGGCAGCGGAGTGCCGGGAGCAAGCGCGATTGGTTTGGGAACGTTGCTCCTCATTGCTGTCCATATCCACGCCCCGCCGGCCACGAGAACCACAAGGATGATGACCACGAATGCCACGGGGGACTTCTTCCTGGGTGCCTGCTTCGCCACTCGATCTCCTGGTCTACCGGCCGCTGGGCCGTGGGTTGTTGAACATTCCGGCGTCAACCGGCACACCTGCGTCAGGCCGCTGACCGATCGACAGCCCGCCAGAGACAATCCCAACCTACCCACCAAACCACGCTCTACGCTATCCTGTCCACGGTGTACACAGAGCACCTGCACATACCGGTCGGAACCGGAGCGAGCACACTCCACGTCGAACGAAGCGGACGGGGTGGGCCTGCGGTTGTCCTGCTGCACGGTTTCGCCACCTGTGTGTTCCTCTGGCGCGAGGTGGCCCCTCTGCTCGCCGCATCTGGATGCACAACAATCGCCATCGACCTGCCTGGCCACGGAGAATCGGATCACCTTGCAGGTGCATTGCACAGCCTGAGCGCTCAGGCCGGGTGCATCGAGCAGGTTCTGACTGCCCTGGGTCAGAATGATGTGACAGTGGTGGCGCAGGATACCGCTTCGCTGGCGGCCGTGCTTCTCGCTCACCGGTACCCTGCACGCGTGCGCTCACTCCTGCTGCTCGAACCACCGGATCCCGATAATCTGCCGGGCCCCCTGATCAGGAACATGTTGGGCAGGTTGAACAGAAATGCCCTTGGTGCTGGCTCTCTTTTCGGTGCCCGGTCACTCCTGGATCAACTGTTGAGGGAACGTATTGGGAAGGATCAGGATCCCAACCTGCTGATCGCCCGATACACGGCTCCCTTCGTGGGTACTGACGGCATCGCTGTATTGCTTCAGTTGGCCGATCAGATCGCGCTGAGCAACGAGGAACGCCGGCAGCTCGCCGATCTCCGCGTCAGAGTCACACTCTGGCTGGGGCAGGGTGACGACGACACCAGATCCCGGGCCTCGACACGTATTCGGGAGCGACTGCTTGGACAGCGTATTCCTGCAGTGGCACCAGGGAGAAAATTGCTCGACCTCTGGTCGGCACTGCTGCCGTCATCCCTGGTGGAAGCCATCCTGACACCTTCGCGTCCAGGAGCACTTGTTGCCGAGGTGGACCCCGCGTTGCTTGCAACAACCATTCTCGAGAGCATAGACGACGATACCAAGTCCGACCCTCCAGCACTCACCACGTGACGCGCGTAGACCCAATGTGGATCTTCCAGTGGCACTAGGAAGTAGCCATCCCATAAGTTAGACTTTTCATGCTGTCGCGGAATCGCCGGTCAGCGCAGTTTGACGTACTACCCAGAGGAAATGGCCAAGCACAAGCTTCGTCAGCGTCGTGACACCGCGGTACCCGCTCCTTATCAGGAAGCCCGCGACGAGTTGTTCCAGCAGATCATGCAGTGTGGTGTGATCGGTTGCCACCCGGTAGACCAGAAGGAGTGGTTCGACGCCACCATGGTGTACCTGGCGGACAGGTACCCCGAATTGAAGGCTCCTCAGTTTGTCG
>CAYSKN010000048.1:0-15705 GCA_964431565.1 uncultured Gemmatimonas sp. | reverse complement strand
GCACCATGTAGCCCAGATGTTCAACACCACCACATCACCACGATAGTCGGTGAGTGATTTCGGTGTGCCTGGTTCATCGAGAGTCAGCGCGATGAAGCCAGGAGCCCGTGAGCCCACTGATACGCTTGTAAGTTCATCCTTCAGAAAGTGGGAAGCCGTGATGGCGGCACCACCAAGCAGCACCACGATTCCGAGTACGGTTATCCACTGTTGTCTGACGGTCATGCAGCCTCCACACAAAGGTTTCGCAGCGCGCTGATTTCCCCCCTGGGGTCGGCCGCACTGAATATGGCATTGCCGGCAACAAAGGTATCCGCACCGGCATACCAGCAGCGATGAATGGTTTCGCGCGAGATGCCGCCATCCACCTCGAGTATTGCATCGCTGTCAGCCTGATCGAGCAAGAGACGGGCGCGTTCGATCCGGTTTACTGCATATGGGATGAACTTCTGACCGGCGAAGCCGGGATTCACGCTCATTATGAGCAACAGATCGAGGAGGTGTATGACTTCCTCGATGGATGAGAGCTGTGTTGCCGGGTTCAGAGCCACACCGGCCTTCACACCGAGTTCCCTGATGCGCATGAGCTGGCGATCGAGATGAGGGGCAGCCTCGACATGGATGGTGATCACATCCGCGCCTGCTCTTACAAAGTCGTCGAAATACCTCTCCGGTTCGAGAACCATGAGGTGCACATCCACCACGCGTTCTGTGGACCGGCGGACAGCCTCGATCAGCTTGGCCCCGAATGTGAGGTTGGGTACGAAGCGTCCATCCATCACATCAACATGGATCCAGTCCGCGCCACCAGCCTCGCACATCGCGATCTCCTCGCCAAGTGCCCGGAAGTCAGCGCTGAGAATCGAAGGGGCGATGCGGACGGTCATGGGGAGCCCGTGGGAAAACAGGGTGATGTTGACATGTGCAGGCGCAGCATCCCGAAATCAGCCTGGAGGCAGCACGTTCAGGGAATCAACCGGGGCGCGCCCGTCACTGAGTACGAGGGTCACGGCACTCAGCAATGGCACGCGTGCGCCCTGCATTGGGAAAGTTCCCAACACAGTGCCGGCTGGCGTACCCGAGGGGCGGAACTGTACTTCGCCCACCTGAAGTCCGGCATCGAGAATTGCATTGCGTGCATCACCCTCCTGGAAATCAATTACGGATGGTACGATAACCAGTTGCGAGTCACCCGTGGTTGCAGGCACGATACTGCTGCCTGTGTCGGCGGTGGGGGTCGATTGCCCAGGCCGTGAAGCGTCAATCCCCGGTATGCTGCCGGAAGAGATGGAATCAAGCATGACAGCGAGTGAATCCACGCTGTCGGAGCGCCCAGGTTCGAGCCGGTCAACTGCACTGATTCCGCCGGCAACCCCGAGCGCTGATCCCGTCACTATGGCTGCGATTGCCCGAGTGGTCCATGCCCGAAGAACAGCATGGCCTGGTGATGTACGTTGGCGCAGCGGGCCCGCGGCTTTCTGTTTGGTAGTCATGTCAGGTGGCTGCCCGTCTCAGGCGGGCGGCGAACGAACCGTCGACACCGTGCCGCTGTGGCAATACGCGAAGGAAGCTTCGGTCCAGAACCTCCTCAGGCACCACCCCGTCCGGTGGGGGTTCCAGGGAATACTCCGGATGCGAAGCAAGGAAGGTATTCACGGGCTCATCGTTCTCTTCAGGTTCGAGCGAGCAGGTGCTGTATACGAGCAGACCACCGGGCCGAACGAGGGTGGCTGCACCTTCGAGAATCCGGCTCTGCAAAGAGCGCATTACGGCCAGATCGGAGATCCTAATTCGCCAGCGCGCATCAGGGTGACGCCGAAAGGTGCCGGTGCCTGTGCAGGGGACGTCGATCAGCACGCAGTCCACCGGTGATATCGCAGGGCGGGTTGCATCGGCAACCAACATGGCGATACGACTCACTCTTGGGCCAGCACCCGAGGCATGCCATGGAGCGCAGGTGTGAGCTCCACCACCTCGGCTCAGTGCAGGCACGAGGCGCGCGAATCCCGACCTCATCCGGGCAACACGTGCCGGGTTGCTGTCTGCGGCCACAACAAATCGGGCACGCCGCGACAGCTCGAGTGCCTTGCCACCCGGAGCGGCACAGAGATCTGCAACGACGCTCTCATACGGAACGTGAGCGTATTGGGCGACCAGCGTTGCTGCCGGATCCTGCACGTAGAATTGGCCTCGTTTGAATGCATCTGTCTCTGTGAGCGCAACGGTTCCGATGAGCTCGAGAGAACCACGCATCAGCGCCACGCCCCGGGTCCGGACGCCCGATTCATGGAGACTCCCTGCAAGCTCTTCGGAGGTGACGCCATGTGGTCTCACGATAACGGGGGCCGACGAGTTATTGATGGCGAGAAGCTTACAGGCCTCTTCCGGTCCCCAGCGTTGGACCCAACGTGACACGAGCCATTCCGGGTGCGAAAACTGGATCGAGAGCGCTTCGTTGGGATCGTCCGGGAGCACGGGATCCAGGTGCGACCTTTCCCGATCAATGCGCCTCAGCACGGCGTTTGTCAGCTTGCTTGCTCCGATCCCGTGACGTCGCTTCACGGCCTCCACCGACTGTCCGATGGCAGCATGTGGCGGGACACTGCCCATCGAGATCAGCTGCCAGACGCCAAGGCGCAGAATATCCAGCACGCCCTCATCAAGTGCACCTAGGCCGCCACGCGTGCGCTCCATGAGAACGGCATCGATGTACCCCCGGTTGCGAAGAACGCCCCATACGAGTTGCTGAATCCAGCGTCGATCCCGCGCATCCAGGGCAGCAGTGCGACGTTCGAAGCTGATGTCCAAGAGCTGACCGTCGCGTATGTCGGAAAGAATACCGGCAGCGGCACTGCGCGATGGGGTTACGGTAATCCCGGGCCTCCTGACTCGACGCATGGGCTCCGATGCCTGCGTCATCAAGCGCCTGAGGTGTCCGGCCCGGTGGATGGCGTGGGCTCCAAAGCCCTCCCCGGCGACGACGGATCGGACGTGAACTGGTTGCCGGTTGCAACGCCACGCCCCCGCGCCCACGCCTCAGCCGACATGCGTGATCTTCCACTGGGCTGCACCTCAAGCAATCGCACCGCACCGACACCACAGCGAACCAGCACACCATGAAAGTCAATACCACGTACAGTCCCTGGCGGACTTGCCCGTGTGGGCTCATCAAGTATTTCGTCTCCACCATCGCCCACAAGTCGTGCACCGAAGCACTTGACAGCAGTACCGTCCAACAGGCTCCACGCACCGGGTCGGGGATCGAAGGCACGCACCACTCGGTGTACGTCAGTGGCAGACTCATCAAAGTGGATCTGCGTACTGTCGTGACCTATCTTGGCCGCGTAGGTGGCCCGTGACTCATCCTGTGGCACCGGATGTGATAGACCGGCCTCCATCAGGGTCAGCGCCTGCACCACGGCCAGCGCTCCGAGTTCTGCGAGCGTGTCATGCAGCTCACCATATGTGACATCAGTACCGATCGGCACACGAAGTGTGTGCAGGACCGGACCAGCGTCGAGCGCCGGGACCATCTGCATGATGGTTACGCCAGTATCCGGGATTCCCTTCAGTATCGCTGCCTGGATGGGTGCCGCACCCCGAAGATCAGGGAGCACGGAGGCATGGATGTTCAGGGTGCCGAGCCGCGGAAGATCGATTATTGCCCTGGGTAGTATGCGTCCGTAGGCAACCACCACAGATACGTCGGGCTCGAACGATCGCAGTTCGTTCATGAAGTCATCACCGCGCGGCGTGAGGGGCTGCAGCACCGGCAATCTCTCCTCAATGGCTACTTGCTTCACGGGTGATGGCTGGACCGTTGAACGCGAGCGACCGCGGGGGCGATCCGGTTGCGTCACCACGCCCACAACATCGTGGTCCTCCCCGAGCAGTGCACGTAGTGGAGGGACCGCGAAATCCGGTGTGCCCCAGAAGAGAATGCGCACCCGATTCCCGTTCAGAGATCTGTTCCGGCAAGGCCGGAAGAAGAGCCGGAAGCAGCCGACTGGCCAGCACCGGGGCTGCGTTCTTGCGGAAGATCTCCAACTGGCAGGACACGAAGCAGGTGGGGATACCGTGTCTTCTCACGTTCCCAGTCCTTCAGGGCCGAACGCTTTCTGAGAAGGCTCAGCCGGTCGGTGAAGAGTTTGCCGTGAAGGTGGTCGATTTCATGTTGAAGGCAGCGCCCCAGCAGCTGGCCGGCTTCCACCTCGTACCAGTTGAGGTCGATGTCCTGCGCCCGAATGATAACGTGTGCCGGCCGGTCCACGTCGGCGTAGACCTCGGGAATGGAGAGGCATCCTTCCTCACCCCGCTCCTGTCCCTCCCGGAGAATGATTTCCGGGTTGATCACCACCAGGCGCACGTCGTCCGCGTCCACTACAGCAAGTCGCTCAAGGCGGCCCACCTGTGGTGCAGCGAGGCCGACACCCTTGGCCGCCTCCATGGTGGCGAACATGTTGTCCACCAGCCGACGCAGCTCCGTGGTCATGCTCTCAACCCGCTGCGTTTCCTGACGGAGAATCGGTGAGCCCAGGACGTGGATATTGAGGAGTGCCACTCTGTATTCCCTGTTGGAGCGCTCAGGCTTGCGTGGTACTGCCCACCCGTACAATGCGACCCCGTTCAACTATCAGGCGGGTGTCACCGGACTTAATTGTGATCCGGTCCTCCATCGTGGCGGCACCGTCCTTGCCCTGCTGTGTTATGTGTACTACCTCCCCCACAATGCCACCGGCCGTCACGATCTCATCACCCTTTCTGAGGGCTCGCACGACTTCGTCGTGCTTCTTCCGCTGCCTCTGCTGCGGGCGGATGAGAATGAAGTAGAAGATCGCAAACAACGCACCATACACGAAGACCATCTGAGCGATCGAACTGGATGGCGTGGCTTGCAGTTGCAGGAGGCTGGCTAGGACGGGAAAGGTCATGGGATGGTCTGACGTGATTGATAGCGGGCGAGCCAGTCACGGCTCCAGCTCGCAAAGTTACCTGCCAGGACGGCGTCCCGGGCTTCACGCATCAGCGCGACAAGGAAATGTACATTGTGGAGGCTCAGAAGGCGCAGTCCGAGAAGCTCTCCGGAAACGAACAGATGGCGGATGTATCCGGTCGAAAACCGGGAACATGTCGTACATCGGCATACGGGCTCCAGCGGATTGGTGTCCAGCCGCCACGCAGCGTTTCTGATGTTGCGGCGGCCACCAAGGGTGAAGAAGGCGCCAGTGCGTCCCATGCGTGTGGGCGCCACGCAGTCGAACAGGTCCACCCCTCGGGCCACGCTCTCCAAGAGATCCTCTGGGAACCCGACTCCCATTAGGTAGCGCGGACGGTCCCAAGGTATGTTGTCGTTCACAACCTCGATCATGGCGTACATGTCTGCCTTGGATTCGCCCACTGACAGGCCACCAATTCCATAACCTGTCCAGTCGCCCTCCTGACGGATTGTGTGAGCCGAAGCACGTCGCAGGTCAGCATGGACGCCACCCTGGACGATGGGAAACAGGGCCTGCACCGAAGTCGGTGCCAGCGGATCCTCACGCATGAGTCGGTCGAACTCCGACTGGCACCGGGCCAGCCAGCGTACACTCCGCTCCATTGCCTCACGAGCCTGGGCATGCGGTGACTGCCCCGGCACTACATGGTCGAACTGCATGATCACGTCCGCTCCGAGATTACGCTCAATGCGCATCACCGCTTCAGGCGTGAACTGCTGGAGCGAGCCATCCAGATGGCTGCGGAACTCGACACCTTCCTCCTCGATGGTGCGCAGACCCTCGAGCGAGAATACCTGAAAGCCTCCCGAGTCGGTGAGCAGCGGACAGCTCCAGTGCATGAAGCTATGAAGGCCACCGAGCGCGCGTACCGTTTCATCGCCCGGACGCAGCCGCAGGTGGTACGCGTTGGCAAGCACCATGGTCGCTCCCAGGCTGCTGAGATCGTCGGGGTCGAGTGCCTTGACCGAACCCAGCGTGCCCACCGGCATGAACTGCGGTGTCGTTACCCGCCCGTGCGGGGTATCGAAGACGCCGGCACGAGCCTGACCGTCGGCTTGTTGCAGGGTAAACGCAAAGGCGCTCACGGTATAGCCAGCCGACCATGCAGCACACTCACTTCAGCCGTGTGCCACCATCGTCTTGCGCGTCTCCAGCTCATAGGATCACCATCGCGTCGCCGTAGCTGTAGAAACGATATCCTTCGTTCACAGCCGTGCGATACGCGCTCATGTTCAGGTCATAACCCGCGAATGCGGCAACAAGCATGATCAGGGTAGAACGTGGGAGGTGGAAGTTCGTGAGTACATGATCCACTCCGCGGAATCGGTAGGGGGGCCTGAGGAAGATGCTCGTTTCGCCCCTGTATGGCTGGACGATTCCGGCTTGATCCGTGGCTGTCTCCAGAGTACGTACGACGGTTGTCCCCACCGCCCAGATGTGTCCTCCACGCTCCCGCACTGCGTTGAGACGTCCGGCAGCCTCTGCCGTGATCTCACACCACTCCTCATGCATCACATGTCTGGCAGGATCCTCATGGCCAACCGGACGAAATGTGCCGGCACCAACATGCAGCACAACCTCCACCAGCTCCACACCGCGCGCTTCCAGCCCAGTCAGCACCTCGTGAGTGAAATGCAGCCCTGCTGTTGGTGCGGCTGCGGATCCGGATCGTTCGGCATAGATGGTCTGATAGTGCTCTACATCTGCATCTGTATCCGCACGTACTATGTAGGGAGGCAGCGGGATATGACCATGCTGCTCTATGGCGTCCATTACCGAGGCGAACTGCGGTGCGTGGAGTCTCACGATGCGCGTGTGCCTGGGTGTGGTTGATATGACCTCGACGGTAAAGCCTGGAGCTATTGTGACTACCTTACCCGGTCGCAGTTTGCCGCCCGGATGAATCATGGCTTCGTAGTCGGTATCGCCGACCTGATGCAACAGGAGAATCTCTGCCCGACCCTGGCTCTCCCTGTGGCCCAGGAGGCGGGCACGGAAGACCTTCGTGACGTTTATCACCAGTGCGTCGCCATGCGGAATCAGATCCACAATATCGCGGAAATGACGATGGGTCAGTGAGCCGCTGCTGCGGTCAACCACCAGCATGCGGCTCGCATCGCGTGGTTCGACCGGCTGCTGCGCTATGCGTTCGGGTGGCAGGTCGTAGTCATAGTCGATCGTACGGTCACCGACCGGCCGATCTGAAACCGCACCAGGGCGACCTCCTCGCGGAAGGGATGGGTTTTCTGAATCGGGCGATGCGGTCATCACAGTGGTCAAAGACAATCGAACACGAGGCCATCCGCAACGGCAGCCTACTGGAACAGCCCGGGCTGCTCGGTTCTGGTCCCACCAGCACCTCCGGGTGGCGTGAAGCCCAGATGTCGATAGGCGTGAGCCGTGGCGATGCGTCCGCGTGGAGTCCGCTGCAGAAGGCCGTGCTGAACCAGAAACGGCTCGTACACCTCCTCGATGGTATCCGGATCCTCGCCGATGGCGGCCCCGAGTGTGCCGAGTCCGACGGGTCCGCCTTCGAACTTCTCGATGATCGTGCGCAGCAGGCGCGTATCCATGTCGTCGAGTCCGAAGTGGTCCACTTCGAGCAGTGCGAGTGCTGCCTCCGCGACATCACGGGTGATGTGTCCGTTGGCACGGACCTCGGCGTAATCGCGGACGCGTCGCAGAAGCCTGTTGGCTACACGTGGTGTGCCGCGCGAGCGACGCGCGATCTCTTGCGCTCCGGCAGGGTCCATTCCCACGCGAAGCACCTCACCGGTACGGCGTACGATTACCTCCAGTTCATCAACAGGATAGAATCCCAGTTGGTGAACGATGCCGAATCGGGCGCGAAGCGGCGCAGTGAGCATCCCCAGTCGTGTTGTTGCGCCCACCAGCGTGAAACGCTCAATGCCCATGGTAATTGTCTGTGCCCGGGGGCCGTCCGACAGCCGAATATCGATACGGAAGTCCTCCATGGCGGGATAGAGGAACTCCTCGATCACCGGTCGCAGCCGGTGAATCTCGTCGATGAATAGAACGTCTCCTTCACGGAGATTCGTGAGCGGTGCAACCAGGTCGGCCGGTTTTTCCAGTGCCGGTCCCGATGTCACGGTTAGATTGACGCCCAGTTCACGTGCGATCAGGTCAGCGAGTGTGGTCTTGCCGAGTCCGGGCGGCCCGAAGAAGAGCAGGTGATCGAGTGGCTCCTTTCTAGCGCGAGCCGCGTCGAGGGCGATGGTCAGGCTTTCCTTCACTCTCGCCTGACCTATGAATTCAGCCAGACGCTGCGGACGGAGCGACTGCTCGACCGCGCTTTCCTCTGATAGAACCTGTGGTGTTGTGATCTCGGCGCGGCTCATTGGTGAAAGATACCGCAGCGCGGCGTGGGCTCCTACACCGCGCGGAATGCCAGCACGGCGTTCTGTCCCCCGAACCCAAAGGAGTTTGAGATCGCCGCCTGTGTCCGAACATGTCTCGCTACGTTCGGGATCACATCGAGCCCGCACTCCGGATCGAGCCGCTCCAGATTGATTGTGGGCGGAAGGATACCGTGGTGAAGCGCAAGCGCGGTGATGGCAGCTTCTATTGCACCGGCCGCGCCAAGTGTGTGCCCGATCATCGACTTGGAGGAAGACGTTGGTGGTGCGGTGCCCTCGCCGAACACGCTCCGGATTGCGCGTGACTCGGTGGCGTCATTGGCAGGAGTACCGGTGCCATGGGCATTGATGTAACCGATGTCCCCGACTTCCAGATCGGCGTCTCTGAGCGCCATGCGCATCGCTGCTGCAGCCCACCTGCCGTTGGGTTCGGGTTGCACTATACCGAACGCATCACCTGTCATCCCGAAACCGGCTACCTCTGCTATCGGTGTTGCACCTCGTGAGCACGCGTGTGAAAGCCGCTCCAGCACCAGTACGCCGGCTCCCTCGCCCATCACGAAACCATCGCGTGCGATATCAAATGGACGACTCGCACGGGCCGGCTGAGCGTTCTGCGCGGAGAGAGCTCCCATGGAGATGTACCCGCTGAGAACGAAAGGCGTGATGGTGGCATCCACACCGCCGGCAAGCATGATGTCTGCGCGCCCGGCACGTATTGCATCCATTGCCACACCGATGCTGTGTGCACCAGTGGCACAAGCGGTGACAGCTGCAAAGTTGGGTCCGTTGATCCCGAGTGCGATTGAGATGTTCGATGCGGGCATGTTGGGAATGACCTTGGGCACACAGAACGGACTGACAGCGCGCGCCCCCCGGGCGATGAAGCCGGCGTGCTGTTCCTCCAGCTCGCCATAGTCACCGGCCGCACTGCCAACACAAACGCCCACGCGATCGCGCGAAACGGTGGAAAGATCCAGGCTTGCATCACGAATGCTCTCGACGGCAGCCGCTACAGCGAGTTGCGAATTGCGCCCCATACGCTTGGCCAACTTCCGGTCCATCCAGCGCGTGGGTTCGAAGTCGCGTACTTCGGACGCAATGCGAGTGGAGTATACAGCTGGATCGAATGCTGTGATGGTGGCCACTCCGGAGGTGCCGGACATGAGCGCGTGCCAGAACGCCTCGCGATCGGTACCGATGGAAGTAATGACGCCGATACCGGTGATGACTACCGGATCGCCATGGCTTGAAGAACGCGGCATGTGGTATTGGCTCAGCAAGAAGACTCGAGTGATCGGGTGAGCAAGGCGCCTCATACTGCAGGCAACTGAATCACCGGGATGGTTTCCAAAGGCTATGTCCGGACAACAATACACCCATCGACGCCCGAAGCCGAACTGTCGATCGTGGTGTAGCGCGCAGGGGCGTTGATATCCACCGGTTGACCGGGCTTGAGGCCAATCGTCTTCAGAATCGATGGCGCAGTCATCCGTCAACGGGCCATCGGCTCATCGATACTGTTACACCACACCATTGCTAGCTTTGGATCGTGATTCTGCACAGTGGACCGGCCGTTTGTCGGTGGACTCCATGACGGTATCTGCACCGCCCGAACACCCCCTGCCGTCGTTTCAGCGACACATGATTGCCTGGGCAGGGCTTCTTGTCATCGCCATGCTGTCGTGGAGCTGGTTTCGCTTCCCGCAGGTCTGGAATGACTATCGGAGCCACGGGTACGTGGTGGCGCTGTTGTGTTGCTGGCTCCTTTGGCGCGATCGGGTCCTGCTGCAACAGCAGGACCGTCAGCAGCCGTGGGCTGTAGTCGTGTTGCTGGGACTTTCGATGGCCTGGCTCGCGGCCTATGCGGTCTCAGTGCAGGCCGTCCACCTGGCTCTGGCTCCTGCGATTCTGCTTGTATGGCTGTATGTGATTCGCGGGAATAAGGCAGCACGGTATGGTGCTGAGCTACTAGCGGTGTTCACACTGGCGCTGCCGGTATGGGAAATCCTTACCGGCCTGCTGCAGTGGATGACTGTGACAGTCAATGGTGTCCTGCTCCGGGGCGCTGGAATTTCCGCTGCAATTGAGGGGAGCCTCATCCACATAGATGCCGGTATCATAGAAGTCGCGAGTACTTGTGCCGGAACGAATTTTCTGATGGCCGGTCTCACCCTCGGAGCATGCTACGCCTTTCTGTTCGTCAACCGATGGCAGACGCGCCTGAAGATCGGACTCGCTGCGGCCCTGCTCTCAATACTGTCAAACTGGCTTCGTGTCTTCGGCCTCATCGTGATCGGCGATGCTACCGGCATGCGGTCTTCACTCATGCATGACCATGTACTCTACGGATGGGTCATCTTCTCCGCAGCGATGGTCGTGTTCTTCTGGCTAGCCGGACGGATGGGGCGTGGCTCGGTCGTTCGTGTTGTCGCGACCGGGGAACCCTTAAGGGAGTCCGTGGATCCACCGTCGCTGGCTCTGGTTGCCGTTGCCACCGCTGCAGCGGTGGCAGGACCACTGCTTTTCGTTCTCTTGTCTGTTACGCAGCGAGAAGCGGAGCTGGACGGGAGGTTCCCCGGTACGGCGATTGCAGATCTGCGGGGTTCGGAAGAATCGTCTGCGGATGCGTGGACACCGGCTTTCGCCGGTTTCGCGAAGCGCTATACGGCGTCAGTAATCGTAGAAGGAGTCGATGTTCAGTTCGATCGCTTCATCTATCGTCGGTCGGGGCAGCGTACCGAAATGGTGGGTGGCGCAAACAGTATTGCTCCGGACTCGGCTGTATTCAGCGGTTCACTTATCGGCCCCCTGGATGACGGGATGCGAATGGCGCGTGAGGTCCTGTTGCGGACGCCTGACGGTAACGGCCGTCTGGTCTGGTACTGGTATCGCGTGGCAGGCGTTGCCACTCCATCCGGCATGAAGGCCAAGCTGCTCGAGTTCTGGGCGTTTCTTGGCAGGCGCTCGTCGTCGGAGATCATGGTGACAAGCGCTCCGTGCCTGAGAGGCGATTGCCGGAGAGCTCGTGCGGTGTTGTTCAGGGTGACGACAGGGCACGAGATGCCAGTCGCTAACCAGGATGGGCGCGCGCGCCGCTGATGCTGCTCGGCAGTAAGGCAGGCATGATCGTCGGCTGGGGCAGGCAGATACCTAACTTGAGGTGAGTCGGGCCAATGCTGCCCGTACCAGTGTGCTGATGTCTCCCCGCATGCCGGTCTCTGCCACGGCGCGCACGGCGCGACTTGCCTCCGCCTGATTGAAGCCGAGGGTCATGAGCGCACCTACCGCAGCGTCGTCGCCTTCCATCCTCGCCTCAACGCTGCCTGCGATATCGAGTGTCTCCATCTTGTCAGCGAGATCAAGAATGATCTGCTCAGCCTTCTTGCGTCCGACACGGGGTACCCTGGTGAGCGTGGACACGTCCCTGTCGCGCAGTGCCCGCACAACGCGCTCTGCGGTGAGCGCCGAAAGAATTCCGAGTGCAAGCGCCGGTCCGACTCCCTTGGCCCCGAGCAGCTTCTGGAACACGGAGCGTTCGTGTGCATGCGAGAAACCGTAGAGTTGCCACCCGTCCTCGCGCACCACCAGGTGGGTGTGCAGCACCACGGAGGATCCCTCCGATGGCAGCGATTCCAGTACCGACAGTGGTACCAGGCATTCGAATGCCACGCCACCACCGGTCATAATCTCCACACGGTCGAGTTCGCGGTGAGTCAGTTTACCACTGACCTTCGAAATCATCTGGCGGGCTGCCGCTGAAGGACCATGCCTGACGGCTGCTTTGTGGCTTGATGCGGCAGGCGAATGGAGAGACAGGCGCAGAGCGCTGCCGCAACCCCATCGGCAGCATCAGCCGGTTCCGGGACGCTTCGCAGGCGCAGCAGTCTGGCAACCATGAACTGCACCTGTTCCTTGGTCGCGGCTCCACGTCCCACGATCACCTTCTTGATCTCCGCAGGAGGGAACTCGCGGATTGTGAGTCCTTCCTGTTGCCCGGCCAGAAGAATTACCCCACGGGCGTGACCAAGCACGACTGTCGTGCGCACGTTGCGGGCATAAAAAATGGCCTCGACACTGAGTGTATCGGGTCTGTGTCGCGTGATGAGATCACGGACACCGTCGTGGAGTCCCTGGAGCCTCACGGCAAGCGGCTCGCGAGCGTTGGTCCGCAGGACCCCGCACTCCCTGAGAGTGGTGTTCCTGCCGTCGAATGCCACCACCCCGTAGCCGGTCACCGCTGTGCCTGGATCTATACCGAGCACCAGCGACGGATGGCTCACGCGCCGGCCATGGCATCTTCGTCCATCTCGAAGTTCGCGTCGACCTTCTGTACGTCGTCGAGTTCTTCGAGCGCTTCGAGCAGCCTTAGCAGTTGCGCGGCATTATCTCCCTCCACCCTCACCGTACTCCTGGGTACCCACGCCAGCTCGGTATCCTCCACCGTGTAGCCCTGGCCCTGAAGTCCTTCACGCGTCGCATGCAGTGCTGCTGGATCGGTGGTGATCACGAATACATCGCCCTCGTTCACCACGTCTTCCGCACCAGCGTCCAGGGCTGTCTCGATCAGCGCATCCTCGCTCACTCCGTTGGCGGGAACCGTCATCTGACCCTTGCGGTCGAACATGAAGGCGACGGAGTTGGTGGTACCCATGGTGCCATTGTTGCGTGAGAGTCTGTGCCTCACATCGGCCACCGTGCGATTGGGATTGTCGGTGAGTGCCGCAATCATTATGGCCACACCGCCGGGGCCATAGGCTTCGTAGAGGACCTCGGCATAGTCGGCACCCTCCAGCTCACCGGTTCCCTTCTTGATGGCACGCTCGATGTTGTCTTTGGGCATCGAGCTGGCACGGGCGTTGTCGATCGCTGTGCGCAAGCGAGGATTTCCCGACGGATCTCCTCCACCAAGCTTCGCCGCCATCGTGATCTCACGGATCAGCCGAGTGAAGAGGGCACCACGCTTCTTGTCAGTTGCGGCCTTGTAGTGCTTGATCTGCTTCCACTTGCTGTGACCAGCCATCGTCCTGTCTAGTTGCCGGGAGAATTGTCGTTTATGGTCGCCGCTGCAATATGCCGACAGCGACCGGACTGGAGAACCCGCCCCGGCCGTACACGCCCGATCCGGCGGTGATTGGCCGGGCAGTGAAGCGATCGGCCCTACTCCTCCATAACGTCCTCGAATCGACAGAACCTGGCATCGAAGAAAAGGTCGACATATCCGCGGGGGCCGCTTCGGTTCTTGAGTATCAGAAGCTCTGCTGCGCCGGTTATGCCCAGATCCTTTTCGTAGAGTTCCTCCCGATGGAGACCCAGCACGAGATCAGCGTGCGCTGCGGCTGCACCACCACGACCGAAGTCACTGAGTCTCGGCCGGCGATCGGCTCGCTGTCCATCGAGCGCGGGGAGGTGGGCGACAAGGATCAGGGTAACGTTCCGTCGCAATGCCAGGCGCTTGAGCTTCAGCACACAATGTGCCAGCGCATCCCCGGGTGCGTCGTCGCGATCGGACAGCCCCTCCAATGCGTCGACGACTACCAGACTCACCTCGGGCGCTGTCGCCACTGCATCTTCCACCCTGGCTGTTCCGCCAGCGAGCAGTGTCTCCACCAGCGGTGCCCTCTCGCGAAGAGCGTGTGTGGTCGATACGGGCAGCGTTTTCCCGTCGGTCGGCACTTCCGGCCGCAGGGTATCGGGTGGCACACGGGCCATCATCAAGAGCGCACGCTCGTGTACCCGTTCGATATTCATCTCTGTCGTGAACAGCATTGCCCTGCTGGTTACACGCAGCGCAATTGCAAGGGCCAGTGCCGAACATCCTGCGCCGTTGTCACCACCCAGAACCACCAGATCTCCTGGGCGAAAGCCGCCGCCGATTGCCCGATCTATGGAAGGAAACCCGCTGGGTGTCGGGCTCAAGTCCGTAAGAGACGGATTGTCACCATCGTTGGAGAGGATCTGAACCAAGACGTGATCCGGGTGGGTCAGATGCCGCCGAGCTGACGAGCCAAGCGCTCCATCTCGCGAACTGAAGGCTCGTCGAGCTGACTGCTGATCACCGCGAGTAGGCTTCGTAATGCACCAGCAGCCTGCAGGGCTGTTCCGGTAGTGGTGTCAACACAACGTACGAACGGTGGTCGGGTGGCCGAAGGCAGCGCCAGCGAGGCGATCCATACTCTCGCGTTGGAAGCTCGCGAAACCCGGTCAGCAACTGGAAGTCCTTCGCTTGGCAAAAGGCACCGGCTGAGCCGCGCAACAAGAAGAGCCGCCAGGGCCACCTCGCGGCCCCCGCCCAGCGGCAGGCGGCCGGCCAGGGATGCCAGTGCCGGAAAGGGGAAGCGAAGTGATTCGAGTGTGTGGGGGAGCGGCTCAATGTACACGGGTGGAACATAACGTGGTGCGGCGATCTGACCATGCGCGATGGGTGATGCCGGAGAACGCGCGGCCACTTGTTTCAGCGCTGGCAGCCAGCTTGGCGGGATCTCTTGCTGGACCACCGTCAGTTGCTCTGGGTATCTTGTCCTGATGGCGCCGCCGGTGAAGACGATACTGTGGGTAGATGACGAGGCGGATCTCCTGGAACCGCACCGCTTACTCCTCGAAGACAGGGGTTACCGTGTGGAAACGGCCACCAACGCGGATGATGCACTGGAGTTGTTGCGACGTCATCCCTACAACCTGGTGCTGCTGGACGAGCAGATGCCCGGCACTCGTGGCCTTGATGCCTATCGTGAAATCCGTGAGATGCTTCCGGTGCTCCCCGTTGTTCTGGTGACCAAGAGCGAGGAAGACGCCACGCTCAAGGAAGCTATCGGTGCGAATATTCGCGACTATCTCGTCAAGCCCGTGACACCCAGACAGGTGCTCACGGTCATCACCCGCATTCTTGAAGGCCAGCTGATCCGTTCCCAGGCGCTCGCTCGAGCTTTCGTGGAGCGTTTTCGCGCCATTGAGGCTGAGCGTTACTCCCGTCTCGACTGGCGGGGGTGGATCGAACGATTCGCCGAGCTGACGCAGTGGGACGTCGATCTCGCCGCAGCAGGAGAGCTTGGGCTGCACGAATCGTTGCGTGGCCTCTATCCAGACATGCACCGTGAGTTCGCAACTTTCATCCGGGCCGAGTACCCGCGATGGCTCCGAGAACTCCATGGGGATCGCCCGCCTCTTTCGGTGGATGTGGTGGCAGAGTTCCTCTCGCCAGTTCTTGCTCGGGAGCGCAAGGTCATCTTCATTGTCGTGGACTGCCTGCGCCTGGATCAGTGGCGCGCGCTCGAACCGCTGCTTGCACCTCTTTTTGAAGTCGAGACCACGCACTACTACTCGATCCTACC
>CAYSKN010000047.1:0-15742 GCA_964431565.1 uncultured Gemmatimonas sp. | reverse complement strand
GATCCCAGCGGTACCATGCCTGCCGTGCCGTAGCCGCGCAGAACCATAGGTCGGACGTAGCATGATTCAACTTCATTGCGTACCACGAGTTCACGAGCTGCCGCGAAGAGGTCATCGAGAGTGTAGGGGATCTCCATCCGATAGATCCTGCACGAGTGCAACAACCGCTCGAGATGTTCCCGAAGGCGAAAGATCGCGGGTCCATCGGGAGTGCTGTAGCAGCGAATACCTTCGAAGGCAGATGACCCGAATTGCACTGAATGACTCAGCACGTGGATAGTTGCGTCGGCCCAGGAAATGAACTGGCCGTCTCGCCAGATCCATCGGGTTTCGGTGATGCGACTCATGTGCGTCGTTGGCGGAACGTGGAGGCAGACGGCGAAAGGATCACATGACACTCAGAGCAGGGACTTCACAGCCCCACCGTCCACGAGGACGGCCTGCCCGGTCATGAAACCCGCGCGCGCGGAACAGAGGAAAACTATCACTGCGGCCAGCTCTGCAGGGTTGCCGAGCCGGCCAACCGGTGCATCAGCTGCCCATGCAGCAAGCACGGAATCGGGGGTTTGTCCGGTGCGCAACGAGGTTGCGGACGCCAGAACCTCAAGCCGTTCTGTGGCAGTGTATCCGGGCAATACGCTGTTCACTGTGACACCGTCTCCCGCCACCTCATCTGCAAGTGTCCGCATGTACCCTGTCACGGCAGCCCGCATACTGTTGCTCAACACAAGCGACACCTGAGGCCGCTTGACCGCGAGCGAGGTAATGGTAACGACCCGGCCCCAGCCTCGTTCACGCATCCCGGGGACAAACGCCTGCGTGAGCCCGACGACGCTGCGCAGAAGTAGTTCGCCTGCCTTCTGCCAGGCGCTCCACCCGTGGTCCATGGCACCACCCGGAGTTGGACCACCGGTATTGCACAACAGAATGTCCACACGCCCAAAACGTGCCGTTGTCTGCTCGACCACCCGGGCAATCCCATCGTCGGTTGAGAGATCCGCCTCGATCGCAAGAACCTCCGAGCCCGTACTCCCGAGCCTGGCGGCAGCCGAGAGAAGTGCTTCAGCGCCACGTGCGCATATAACGATGCGACACCCCTCGCGGGCAAACTCCTCTGCAGCAGCGTAGGCAATACCGCGGCTTCCACCACAGACAAGCGCAACTTTGTCGGAAATACCAAGTTCCATCACCTGTCTCCGCGCAGATAGGCATCGTTCTTGTCTATCCAGTCCTGTCTGGGCGGATTGAAGATGTCCACGTCGAGAGTATCCTCGAGTGCCTCGGCCCGGTGTCTAACACCGCCGGGAATCACGAGCACTTCACCCGCCTGCACATCAATGAAGTCCTCACCGGGGCTGTCGGCCTGCTCACCGATCCAGAAACGGAGCGCGCCGGACAGGACATAGGTGAACTGCTCGTTGTGATGATCGTGAGCAGGCACGATCGCACCCTTCGTGAGATACACGTGTGCCAGCATCTGGGAAGCGGTATAGATCAGCCGGCGGCCGATGAGTGGCGACAACTGTTCGATGTCCAGGCCGTTCCAAACGATCTTGCGTACTTCCGTCATGAGGTCTTCGGTGTGAAGTGTATTGTTGAGATGTTGCCAGGCGTCTGACGGGGAATCCGAGAAATCATGTCCCGATTGAGGTGTCTTATGCGGTCTCGGCAATGATGCCAACAGAAACCATGTGCGTACCGAGGCGGCCAGCAGCACATATCGTGTCCATGTTTGCCATGGGGGCGTCAGTATTCAACTAACATCTTGCGTTGTGCCTGCGGCATATGAATGACGAGTTTGAAATGGCAGATCTGCACCGGGGGGGGGTGGATACAACGAGAGACCCTGTCGGAAGTCGGCACAGAGCCTACTTTGACTTTCGCCCCATTGGCCTGCGAACCAATGTGCTCCCGTGTCCACCCTCAACCTGTTTCTTCATGACGGCCACTCCTCACGGATTTCCGACTGATATTGAGATTGCCCAGCATGCCAGGATGCGCCCGATTCAGGATGTTGCCATGGATATCGGGCTGGGTATCGATGATATCGACCTGTATGGCAAGTACAAGGCCAAGCTGCCGCTCTCTGTCGCGTCTGCACCGGCAAGAGGCCGGCTCGTGCTGATGACGGCAATCAGTCCGACACCTGCAGGTGAAGGCAAGAGCACGGTGAGCGTCGGGCTCACACAGGCATTCCGACGACTCGGACACAATGCCATTCTGTGCATGCGGGAACCCAGCCTGGGGCCTGTATTCGGCGCCAAGGGCGGCGCGGCTGGTGGTGGCTACTCACAGGTGGTGCCAATGGAAGATATCAATCTCCACTTCACCGGTGACTTCCACGCCATCACGAGCGCTCACGCGCTGCTCGCTGCAATGCTCGACAATCATCTGAATCACGGCAACGAACTCAATATCGACCCCAAGCGTATTACCTGGCCTCGTACGATCGACATGAATGATCGTGCACTCCGGCAGGCAATCATAGGTATCGGTGCCGGAAACGGCATGATGAGGGAAACCAGGTGGGTGATAATCCCTGCCAGTGAGGTGATGGCAATCCTTGCACTGGCCTCCGGCACCGAAGACCTGGAGCGTCGGCTCGGCAACATCATTCTTGGCACCACTGTCGAAAAGGACAGGGCGCCCGTTCGTGCACGTGATCTCAATGCCACAGGAGCGATGACTCTTCTGCTCAAGGACGCACTGCGGCCCAATCTCGTTCAGACGCTGGAAGGCGGCCCCGCCATCCTTCACTGCGGGCCGTTCGGGAATATCGCGCACGGATGCAACTCGTTGATGGCCACACGGGCTGGACTGGCGCTGGGTGATATCGTCGTTACAGAGGCCGGTTTCGGCAGCGACCTCGGTGCCGAGAAGTTCTTCGATATCAAGTGTCGTTTCGGCGGCCTGAACCCCGAAGTCGCGGTGTTGGTCACGACAATCCGCTCGCTCAAGATGCAGGGTGGGCTGCCGAAGAGCGCACTCGATGCAGAGGACCTGGGCGCCCTTGAGCGCGGGCTTCCCCATATTGCGCATCATCTGCGCAATGTGCAGCAGTTCGGCGTGCCGGTAGTTGTCGCGATCAACCGTCGCCTACAGGATACCGAGTCGGAGATCAGGATGGTTATCGATTACGCCACGAGCCTCGGAGCACGTGTGGCGCTGGCCAACGTGTGGGCGGAGGGCGGTGCGGGCGGCGAGGATCTCGCACGCGAAGTACTGGCGCAGCTCGATGAAGGGCAGGCGGCATTCAGACCGTTGTATGACACCGTGCTGCCGATCCGGGAGAAGATCAGCACGGTGGCCAGGAAGGTGTATGGTGCCGATGGGGTGGACTTCTCGTCGTCTGCAGAAAAAGCCATTGACTGGCTTGAGGCAAACGGCATGGCTGACACACCGGTATGCATGGCAAAGACACAGTACTCGCTCACCGATGATCCTTCACGCCTGTGTGTACCTACAGGCTTCCGGATTACGGTCAACGAGGTGTACGGATCAGCCGGTGCTGGGTTCGTCGTGGCCAGATGCGGTGACATCATGACCATGCCTGGTCTCGCCAGGAGGTCAGCAGCAGAAGGAATGCGACTTGCAGCCGACGGTATCATCGAAGGTCTCTCATAAGGATGATCGTTGGCGATACGGTGCCGCTACGATTCCGTGATATCGAAGACGGCGCCGCCGCGCACGAGATTCTGTACCGCATCGGTAAGAGCACCTACACGTTCACGCGGTATGCTCACACGGAGTGCGACATCGACGCCGAAATGCTGTTCAAGTATTTCGGCGTCGGTTGTCGACAGGATCTGCTGCAACGCTCCCACGAAATTGTATCCGACACTGAATGTGACAATGACAGTGTCAACGCGTTCAATCGTTGGAAGTGAGGTCAATGCCTGCTGCACGGCGCCACTGTATGCCCTGACAAGGCCACCGGTACCGAGCTTGATACCTCCGAAAAAACGGGTCACCACGGCAGCTATCTCGCCAATGCCGGAGTGTGAGAGCACGGTGAACATAGGTCGCCCCGCGGTTCCGTGCGGCTCGCCGTCATCACTCAATCCTATCCTGTCGGTACTGCCGGGTATGCCTGCGATGTACGCCCAGCAGTTGTGCGAAGCATCAGGGAACTCGACGTTCATTTCGCGTATGAATGCCTGCGCCTCCGCGCTCGCCCGCACTCGCTCGACGGTGCAGATAAACCGGCTCCTATCGATGACCTGCTCAACCCTGTGCCGACATGCAGGCACCGGATATCGCATGCCGTCGCTCACTTGTACGGCGAGTCATCACGTGGTTCCGCATCGCGTTGCGTCGTGTTCCTGCGCTGCACGCGACGCCTGTGTGGCTGCGCCACCTTCCTGCCGGAGTCACTTCCCTCACGGGCAGGACGCGATTCGGTTGCCGCCTTTCGCACTACCTCAACCCCCTGCACCGCAGCGCGCCTGGCGGCCTTCGCAGCAGCGCGTGCGCGATCTTCCGCCTTCTTGCGGCGAATCTCAGCAATGCGCTCGGCGATCGGTACCTCCAGCATCTGGACTGGCTTTGCCTTGTAATCGAAATCCGGAACCGTTACCCGCGGCAACGTGCGCCGTATGGCACGCTCTATAGCCTTGAGTTCATCTTCTTCCTGAGGACTCACGAAAGTGAATGCCTCACCAATCGCCTCCGCCCGGGCCGTGCGGCCCACACGGTGGATGTAGTCGTCCGGTGTAACCGGCACGTCGAAGTTCACCACATGACCAAGAGCTTCAACATCGATACCACGTGCTGCTATGTCGGTTGCCACCAGCACCTGGTAGGAGCCTTCCTTGAAGCCAGCCAGTGCCTGCGTGCGCTGGGACTGGGAGCGGTTGCCGTGTATGCGCTCGGCCTTGATGCCGGCTGTGACGAGCTGACTTGCAAGACGATTGGCACGGTGCTTGGTGCGCGTGAAAACAAGTGCCTGCGGCATGTCACCACGTTCAAGCAGCGTCACGAGCAACGCGCTCTTGAGATCTGCAGGTACCGGATACACGGCTTGCGTAATGCCTCTTGCGGGTGCAGAGACCCGTTCGAGATTCAGCGTAACAGGCTTGCGCAGCATCTCCCGTGCGAGCGCCGCTATGGGCGCCGGCATCGTGGCACTGAAAAAGAGAGTCTGTCGCTTGCGCGATGGCAGATGATTCAGGATACGCCTTATTTCGGGCAGGAAACCCATGTCGAGCATACGATCGGCTTCGTCGAGCACGAGATACTCGAGACGATCAAGAGCCGCATACGGAGCACGAAAATGATCCAGCAGACGTCCGGGCGTGGCTATGATCACATCCACCCCACTTCGAAATGCGTGCTCCTGCGGTCCGATGCCAACACCACCGAACACAGCCGCACCTGTCAGAGGCGTGTGCGTCGCTACGTCATTCAGGCTCTCGAGTATCTGTGCAGCCAGTTCACGCGTCGGAGTCAACACCAAGGCACGTGTGTGCCCCCGTGACTTTGCCATCAGCTGATGACGGATCGGCAGCAGGAACGCATACGTCTTGCCGCTGCCGGTCATTGCGCACGCAAGGATGTCGCGTCCCCCAAGCGCCGGTGGAATGGCATCTGCCTGTATAGAAGTCGGACGCACGAAACCGAGATCCCGAAGACCCTGCTGGAGGCTCGGGTGAAGCTCAAGTGAACTGAATGTCTGAGGCATCACGAAAGGTAACGGGAGCAGTAGCTCAGTACCTCAACCCACCGCCACGATCTCCTCACCGGGATTGATGAACTGATCCTGAACCAGCCGGTACTGCCGCTCATAGAGATCCCGGTACCGGCCGCCAAGCTCAAGCAGTTCGACATGCTTACCTCGCTCAACGATTTCCCCCTGCTCGAGAACAAGGATCTGATCCGCACTGGTGATCGTGGAGAGCCTGTGCGCTATTACGAACGTCGTCCGGCCGGCCCTGAGGCGACGCAGACCCTCCTGAATCAACTGCTCGCTCTCTGAGTCGAGGCTGGACGTGGCTTCGTCAAGAATGAGAATGCGCGGGTCAGCGAGAATCGCACGTGCGATACCGATTCGCTGCCGCTGCCCGCCGGAGAGCTTCACTCCACGCTCTCCAACGATCGTGTCGTATCCCTGCGGGAATCCCGTAATGAATCCATGCGCGTTGGAGATCCTAGCAACCCGAACGATCTCGTCATCAGTGGCACCAGGCCTGGTGAATGCGATGTTGTCCCGGACCGTCCCATCGAAAAGAAAGTTGTCCTGCATCACAACGCCCAGATGTCGGCGATACTCGCACAGTCTGAGATCCGCTAGAGCAATACCATCAATATTGATCCGACCCTGCTGCGGCTGTGCGAAGGCCATGATGAGGGAAATGAGTGTGCTCTTGCCGCTTCCGCTTGATCCGACCAGTGCAGTGGTGGTTCCCGCTGGCGCCTCGAACGAGACATCGCGAAGCACCGGAACACCGGCTTCGTATTCGAACCAGACACCATCGAACGCGACGTGACCCGTTATTGTCGGCACAGACAGTTTGCGTGCGTCTTCCTGGTCCTCCGTGGCCATGTCACGAAGCTCACGGATACGATCGAGTCCCGCAAATGCCTCGCTTATCTGCGTACCGATACTCGCAACCTGAACCAGCGGCGCGGTAACCATCGCCACAAAGAACACGAATGTGAGCAGGCTGCCAAGCGTCATGTCGCCAGTGATTACATCACGGCCACCAATGTACATCGCAATCACGCCAATAACGCCGACCACAGCAAAGCCCAGCGTGCCCGTGAGCGAGGTACCAGTGATCGTCTTCGCGATGTTCTCGAAGAGCCGCTGCACACCCTTGCCGAATATCGCCCTTTCGCGCTCCTCGGCCGTGTAGACCTTCACCAGACGGATGCCGCCCAGAGTCTCCGTGAGGCGTCCGGTAACTTCGGCGGTAATAACACTTCGCTGACGAAAGATGGGACGCAGTCGCTTGAATGCTACGCTCATACCACCACCGAAATGGCCGAGGAATACGATGGTGATCAGCGTGAGCTGCCA
This sequence comes from uncultured Gemmatimonas sp., assembly GCA_964431565.1. Taxonomy (GTDB): domain Bacteria; phylum Gemmatimonadota; class Gemmatimonadetes; order Gemmatimonadales; family Gemmatimonadaceae; genus Gemmatimonas. The sequence goes on along the minus strand of CAYSKN010000047.1, from coordinate 8,724 downwards.
GTTGAGATAGACCAAGACCCCGAGTGCAGCAACAGCACTGAGGATTCCACCAGCAAGCTGAATGAGACCGGTGCCAATGAGATTCCGAATGCCCTCCGGATCACTCATGATCCGCGATACGAGTTCCCCGGTCTTGGTACTGTCGAAGTAGCTGACCGGAAGCCGTATCAGGTGACCCTGCACCTCCTCGCGCAGTCTGGCTATCTCCTGTTGAGCCGCAACGCTTACGACCTGAGACAGAGCGTAGCCGGTGATGGCCTGTACGATGGTAGCCACCAGGCCCGCCAAGGCAATTATGCCAAGCAGGCGGACGTCCTTGTTGGGCAGCACATCATCGAGGACGAACTTCGTGGAATAGGGCAGTACGAAACCTGATGCCCTGCTTATTACCATGAGCACGAGGCCGATTCCCACTGACCGCCTGTGTTGCCACATGAGCGCCCGCACTTCGCTCCACGCGCGCCTCGTGTCGTACTTTGCCTTTCCTTTGACAGGTTGATTCATTCCCGCAATCTACAACCGGCAGCAGGGCGCAGCCGGCCAATCGGCCGATCCTATCAGGAACGCAGGGATCCAGCGAGGACGTTGCGCGTTGCGCAGCGATACCGAAATGGCATCAGACATCTGGCGCAGGGGCTCAACATGACGAGCTCACGCTGCTACCTTGGATTCTTCAGGTACTGTCAGGCAGGCCAGGCAAGCCTGACGTCAGCATGCCCCTACACACTCGTCGGATCGACACGGTTCCACCCCGGCACGCACCATGATACCAACAGCACCGGAGGACCTGCTGCGAGCCATTCGCGAGCGAAATCATGCGGTGATCGAACGCATCCTGCGGGACGACCCACTGCTGTCCACCCATCGTGCCGCAACGGGAGAGTCGCTCGTGCTCCACGCCTGCTATTCGGGTAATCCGGAGCTGGCCGCACTGCTCCTGCACGGACGAACACCGGACGCCCCTGAAGCTGCTGCGCTCGGCGACGTCGTGGCTCTGCGCAATGCCATTGAAAACGATGACGACTCGCGTGTACTTCGCAGCAGTGATGGTTGGACTCCACTCCACCTGGCAGCCTATTTCGGCCATGTGGATGCGGTGACATTGCTCATTGACCACGGTGCCCCACTCGATGCGTTGAGCACGAATGCAATTCGTAATGCGCCGCTGCATGCAGCGCTCGCGGGTGTCGGTAGTGCAGCCGTCGTTCGCCGGCTCATTATTGCAGGTGCTGACGTGGAACAGCGTGACGCTCATCACGTCACGCCGCTGCACCTGGCAGCCTCCCGGGGCGACGATGCTGTCTGCGACCTTCTGATAGCCAGAGGAGCAGACCCGCACGCGCACACACAGGACGGCAGTACCCCGGCAATGCTGGCCACCGCACGCGGGTTCCACGAACTGGGCGAGAGGCTCGCGGCCATTCCCGACCGCTGAAGTCCGTTGCCATCAGCAAGCGCCAGCCACCCACTCCGTTCATCTTGCGGAAGTGCCGTAGAGTGCTCCCATGATACACAGTCCCGTCCAGAGAGAGACCAGCTTCACGGGCTGCTTCTTGAGATGACTGGGAATAGCATGAACACCGTAGCTGAGAATAGCCGCGATGGCCCACGGCTGACCACTCATCTCTCTGGGATGACCGTACCATGCGCAGGGCATGGACAGATTCGACAGTGTCAACAGCGTGACCGTACGAAGAAGACAGCTTGACATGGTCGAACGTATGCCCTGAAGGCGGAAACGTCTGCATTACGCACCGGATGGCACGAGCTGTTCGCACGCCAGCAAGGCTGATCAGGCGACAGTAACCATTCCCGGATTGCTGCCGGCCCGCTGACGTTCCGCCTGTTGATGACCGAGCCAAAATGCGACAAACAGCCAAATACCACTGATCGGCGCCATTACAAGTGCTACGGAGCCAACGGCGAGCCCCAATGCCGACATACCCGCATAGCTCCACGCACCAGTCTGATCACCAGCCCTGTACACGAAGGTATCGATCAGGTTTTTCGCCTTGTATCTGTCTTCAGCCGAGACAACCGTGAAGAGCACTTCGCGCGCCGGTCGCGCAAACGTGTATTCGCCAGCACGCCGTGCCACCTGAAACACGATGAACACAGCCAGCGTATTCCACACGCCCAGCAAGCCGAATCCAACCATACTCAACGCCGGCATGATCGCCAGCGCGACAGCAACCCCGAACCATCTCAGCACACGTCCGGTAAGAAACAACTGGGTAAGGATTGTAAGCGCCTGCACGACGGCGTCGATACCGGCAAGAAACGCAGTGCGGGCCTCGCGGTCAGCGTAGCGTTCCGCCACGAGTTCTGCCTGCCGGAAATAAAGCACGGTCGAGCCAACTGTGAACATCAGCATGTACAAGCATATTCCCAGCAGATACGGAGAACGCAGTACGTTGGTAATCCCGGCCAATGCTGAACCACCAACCGCTCGTCGTGCCTCGTCACGCGCACGCGTGTCCGGTCGGAAGCTTGGCGGAAAATGGTGTGCTGACTGCACTGCGCACTCGAGCAGTAATACCGAAAAGACCATCAACGCCGGAGTGCCCACCCGTTCGGCCACCCGCGAGGTGAAGAAGGCACCCGCCAGCGCCCCAAGCGTACCACCTACACTGATGAACCCGAATAGACGCTTGCCCTGCTCCGGATTGAAGACATCTGTCATGAACCCCCAGAAAACAGAGGGAATGAACAGGCTATAGATGCTGATGAGGATCCAGAATGCAGGGCCCAACCATGGCTCCGACCCCGGTGGTCCCCATTCCAACACAGCAGCAAAGGCCAGCAGCAGGGCGATGAACATTCGATAGACAATCGGGATGAAGCGCCGCACCGGGAGCCGTGTCACGATCCATGAGTACAACGGATTCATCACGAGTGTGGCCAGCAACGTGCCCGTGAAGAACCACGGCAGCTTGTCGGTGCCTGCTGCCACCCCGACAGCGTCGCGCACGGCTCGGAGTATGAAGTAGCTTGCCAGGGCGAAAAAGAAATAGGCCGCTGCCAGCAGCGTAGCGCGTTTCTCACCCGGCTCGATGGTGCCAAGCCGGTTGAACGTCCGGTGCAGAAATCCGAACCTCTCGTGCGACCCTGAATGTCCTGACGTCACATCAATTGGATCGGGATGGACTCCGCCAACCAATCAACGCCCCGTCTTGCGGTCGAGTTCCTGATTGGTCCGGGTACTTGGCGGGCGTTGCCTCTGCAATCTTGCCGCCACAGCCTCAGCTCTGTTGAGCACTCTCAGCACATTCTCCCCAGCCAGGCCACGCAGTTCCGCATCCGTCCAGCCGCGCCTGATCAGTTCGGCCAGCAGGTCAGGATACTTTGAGACATCCTCCAAACCTCGGACAGTCTCGGTTATGCCGTCGAAATCGCCGCCGAGTCCGACATGATCCGCACCAGCCACTTTCCTCACGTGATCCAGATGATCAGCGACGTCGGCAATGGAAGCTGCCGGCGATGGATGAGACGCACGCCACTCAGAAAGCGCCCTGGACTGTGCATCACGATCGTTCGGAAACCGTCTCGCGATCGAATCGCGGGCCGTATTCAGCTGCACGCTATGGTCAACCACCTTCTGCGACACGAAGCCCGGTACGAATGTCACCATGACCACACCACCGTTTCTAAGCAGGCGCGCAAGGATGGAGTCGGGCACATTGCGCGGAACATTGGTGATGGCCCGTGCACTGGAATGCGAAAAAATCACAGGGGCTTCGGACACATTGAGTGCATCACTCATCGTTCCGGGGGATACATGCGAAAGGTCGACAAGCATGCCCAGGCGGTTCATTTCCCGCACAACTTCCTCGCCGAAAGGCGTAAGGCCACCATGCACAGGCTTGTCCATGGCCGCGTCTGCCCAGTCGGTGGTAACGTTGTGCGTAAGTGTCATGTAACGCACGCCCATGGCATGGAAAGCACGAAGTGCGCCGAGTGAGTTCTCAATGGCGTGCCCACCCTCCATGCCCAGCAAAGACCCGATCTTCCCTGCAGCATATGCCTTCCTTACGTCTGCCGCAGTGAGGGCAGGAACCAAGACATCGGGATAGCGTTCGATCATGCGCCGGGCAATGTCAATCTGTTCCAGCTGCATCCGCGCATAGCCCGAGTCAGGGAATTCTCCGGGTATGTACACAGACCAGAACTGTCCGCTGACAGCCCCTTTCCGTAACCGCGCAATGTCTGTCATACCCGGAGTCTGGCGGCGCAAATCGTACGCCACCACATCCATCGGCTTGCTCCTGTTCTCGCGTATCGCCCACGGAAGATCATTGTGTCCATCGATCAGCGGCGATGCACGCAGCAGCCGCCGGACATGAACGATACGCTCCTCCAGAGACGCATCGCGCAAACGCTGGCCTGCCGCAGATGACCGTGCCGCGCCAGCGGCAGGTTGCTGTCCGGCCAGTGGTCTGCTTCCCACCGGTACCATGGCAATTCCTGCCATAGCGCCTGACAGCAGCAGGCCGTACCAGCGGTTTCCTAGCATCCGATCCGCTCCAGATAGTATGGAAGCATCTTGCGCCACCATGGCCAGTCATGATTCACATCGTGACCCCAGAGCTCATAGAGATGCCCAACCCCCTTGCTGTCGAGCAGATTGTGAAAATCGGTGGTCCTTCCCGGCTGTTCCCAGGCACCCTGACCCGTGACCAGCACGATGCGCGAGTTGTGCCGTAACTGCCCGAGCTCCCAGCCTTCCATGTTCGGAACAAACCACATCGGGTTGTTAAAGTAGCAGTTGTCATCCGAGTAGCCGTTCAGATAGCCAGGCGCAAGGTCGTAAAAGCCGCTCATGCCGATGACACCGCCAAAGAGATCCGGGCGACGGAAGAACGCGTTGGCCGCATGAAAACATCCGAAGCTTGCGCCCGTGGTGATCGCACGAGCGCCCTGATCTCCCGAGATATGTCGAATGAAGGGTACGACCTCGTTTTCTACATATCGTGAATAGAGCGCCTGTCTTCGGGCACACTCGGCCAGCGGTATTCCACGTGCCATCCACGCGAGACGGTTAATGGAGTCAATCGAGAACACGCGGATGCGACCCTGCATAAGCAGCGGCTCGACCGCCTTGATGAGCCAGAACCGCTCATTCTCGAGAAAGTCGGCTGCGGCCGTTGGAAAGAGCAGGATCGGCTGGCCACGCCAGCCATAGCTCACGATGGGCATTTCCAGACCGAGCGCGGGGCTGCGCCAGCGGTCAATACGCTTTGGCAGCGCCGGATCTACGAAGGCAGGAGACATAGCAACTTGGAGAAGCAGAATTTGCGACCGATTGAAAGCTCGGATCGTGAGATTGACTTGTATCGTGCGATCTTCTCGGGATATCGCTCGATTGTCGACTCTTCGTAACCCATACCCAGGAACAAGGGCTCGGCGAGTGAGACTGCGAAGATTTCTGGATAGCCACGCGCCCGCGCAAGGCACTCAGCCGCACGAATCAGGACCTGACCAAGCCCACGCCCATGCAATTCCGGTACCACCGCAAGTGACACGAGTTCGACCAGCGAAGGTGAATACTCATCAAGCGCGACCTGCCCGATGACAAGACCGTCCGTTGACCGGATAACCTGGTAATCCTGCAGGTGACTCGACACAAACGCCTCACTCCGCCGCAGTGTCAGCCCATCAGGAGCATACATGTTGTTGAGTACCACGATAGAGGGGATGTCGGCTTCCCTGGCGTTCCCTACATGCACGCCCAGCGACTGACAGGTCATTGCCGAGGGTCTAGCGCGAGGCGTAAATGCGGGTCTTTCCAGCCTTGTCAAAGAGCAGAACGTTGTAGGGATCCTTGCGTGAACCAATTTCCATTCCCGGTGATCCCACCGGCATGCCCGGAACAGCCAGTCCGCGTGCGGCAGGCTGCTCCTTGAGCAGACGTACGATCAAATCGGCCGGAACGTGCCCTTCAATTACGTAAGATCCGATACGGGCCGTGTGGCATGACGCCAGAGCAGTGGGGACACCGAGTGACGCCTTCACACTGTCCATGTCCCTGGAATCACGCACCGCTACTGAGAATCCGGCCTTCTTTACGTGCTCTATCCAGTCTGAACAGCATCCGCAGCCAGGGTCCTTATAAACTGTCATGGAGCGAGCCGCAGGCGGCTGAGCGACCTGCGCAGACACGTTCCGTCCAATGAGCACGAGGCCGGTGAGCGTGGTCACCCGTCCCAGGAAAGCCCGCCGGCTCCACGAAGCGGGAGCGTTCTCGGGCGCGGCAGGAGGCTGATATGCAGACATGGTGGAAGTATAGCGATTGCGGGAGTGGATGGTTCCGGCTCCATGGCCCGCTATTCCAAGTTTCGGAATCGCTGTCACGGATGAGTCGTGGCGGTAGCGGTCGGCCTGCGGCCCCGTCGGGTCAGGTCGGTCAGGCCGAAAGGGCCTGTCGGACTGTTCCGGATGGGAAGGCGGTGGCATGCACGACAGGACAAACACCAGTCAGTTGGCTACCCTTCAGGGCATTGTTTCCACCTCCAGCACCTCCAGAGGGCCATCGATGACCCCTTCAGCCAGCGCCGTTGCCGCCCCAGCCGCGACCCTGGATCGTTTCTCCTACGACGACGACATCGTCCGCAAGTTCCTGTTCGCCACTCTGATATGGGGTGTCGTGGGCATGACTGTCGGGCTGATCATCGCGTTGCAGCTTGCGAACCCGATCTTCAATCTCGACACTTCATTCCTGTCATTCGGCCGCCTCAGGCCCCTGCACACGAATGCGGTCATCTTCGCGTTCGCTGGAAATGCATTCTTCACGGGTTGCTACTACAGCACCCAGCGGCTGCTCAAGGCCCGCATGTACTCGGACTCCCTGAGCAGGTTCCACTTCTGGGGCTGGCAGGCAATCATCGTGGCCGCCGCACTGACCCTTCCGCTCGGGTTCACACAGGCAAAGGAATACGCGGAACTCGAATGGCCGATCGACATTGCCATTGCGGTGGTGTGGGTGGCCTTCACCGTGAACTACCTCGTCACGCTGGTCAAGCGACGCGAACGCCACATTTACGTGGCAATCTGGTTCTATATAGCGTCCATAGTGACCGTGGCGATCCTGCACATCTTCAATAACTTGGCCGTTCCCGCGGGTTTCCTGAAGAGCTATAGCCTCTACGCCGGCGTGCAGGATGCATTCATGCAATGGTGGTACGGACACAATGCAGTGGCGTTCGTTCTCACAACGCCCTTCCTTGGTCTCATGTACTACTTCATGCCCAAGGCCGCGGAAGCGCCGGTGTTCAGCTACAAGCTGTCCATCCTGCACTTCTGGTCACTCGTGTTCATGTACATATGGGCGGGGCCACACCACCTGCACTACACTGCACTCCCCGAGTGGGCTGCCACTCTCGGAATGCTCTTTTCGGTGATGCTCTGGGCACCCTCGTGGGGAGGCATGATCAACGGCCTGCTCACGCTGCGTGGTGCGTGGCACAAGGTGGCACAGGACCCGATCCTCAAGTTCTTCGTAGTCGGCATCACCGCGTATGGCATGGCCACGTTCGAGGGGCCAATGCTCTCGATCAAGAGCGTCAACGCCCTCGCGCACTATACGGACTGGATCATCGCACACGTGCATACGGGTGCGCTCGGCTGGAATGGCTTCATGACATTCGGAATGATCTACTGGCTCCTGCCTCGACTGTTCCAGACTGAGATTTTCAGCAGGCGTGCCATGGAGCTGCACTTCTGGATCGGTTCGGTCGGCATCGTACTCTACGTCGTTGCCATTTACAGTGCGGGTGTAACGCAGGGCCTGATGTGGCGCGCATTCGATGAGACGGGACGCCTGGCATACCCCGACTTCGTCGAGACGGTGCTCAAGCTGGTGCCCATGTACTGGATGCGGGTGATCGGTGGAGTCTTCTACCTCACCGGCACCTGCATCTTCGGCTGGAACATCTTGAAGACATGGGCCAATCGACCGTCCCGCTACGATGTGCCGATCATTGAGGCCGCTCCGCTGGCTCCACGCTACGTGCCCCAGCACCCGGTGATCCCTGCACAGGGGCTCTGGGCGCGATTCAACCAGGTGGAGTGGCACCGTACGTGGGAACGTATGCCGCTGTTGTTCACGGCACTGACGGTGCTTGCCGTGGTGGTGGCATCGCTCTTTGAAATCCTGCCCACGTTCCTGATCAAGTCGAACGTACCCACGATCGCGTCCGTCAAGCCTTACACCCCGCTAGAGCTGGCCGGTCGCGACATTTACATCGCCGAGGGCTGCGTCAACTGCCATTCGCAGATGGTGCGACCGTTCCGATACGAGACCGAGCGGTTTGGTGACTATTCAAAGCCTGGTGAATCTGTATACGAGCATCCTTTCCTCTGGGGATCACGACGCATAGGGCCCGACCTGGCTCGTGAAGGTGGGAAGTACCCAGACCTCTGGCATGTGCGTCACTTCGAGGATCCGCGCGCGGTCACGGCCAGGTCCATCATGCCCGCGTATCCGCACTTCCTCACGACAAAGCTCGATTTCGACGGCATCCAGAAGCGCGTCGATGCAATGGCCATGGTTGGTGTCCCCTATGGTGATGCAATCAATCGCGCACCCGATATGGCCCGTGAACAGGCACGGCAGATAGCAGCGGCCATCGTTGAACAGGGAGGACCCACTGGCCTCGATGACAAACAGATGGTGGCCATCGTGGCCTACATGCAACGGCTTGGCAAAGACCTCCAGGTCACTTCGAC
>CAYSKN010000046.1:0-15815 GCA_964431565.1 uncultured Gemmatimonas sp. | reverse complement strand
GACCTCGCGAGAGAGTTTCACGTGGTCTACAGCGAGCACATGCGCGATCTGGGTTCACCAGCACTTCCGCGGCCGTTCTTCGAGCCACTTGCTGCGCGGTGAGGTGATGACATGGTCTTCTCTGTGGCACGGCTCGACGGTTGTCCCGTGGCGAGTGGCGCGGGATTTATTTATGGGGACGAATTCGAGATAACATGGGCAGCCAGTCTGCGCCGCTACAACAGGTTGTCGCCAAACATGGCGATGTACTGGAGAATGATCGCCGCACTTGCTGATCGTAACATCGGTGTGTTCAACTTCGGCCGTTGCACGGTAGGAAGCGGTACGCACCGGTTCAAGCATCAATGGGGCGGCAGTGACGAGGTACTCTCATGGTATCAGTGGCGTGCTCCCGGGTTCGCGGTGCGTGATGCTACGCCGGCACCTGGTGGCAAGTTTGCGGTCGCACAGGCCGTGTGGACGCGACTCCCCCTTTCGGTCACGCGTATGGTTGGCCCGTGGTTGGCGAGTCAGCTGCCGTGAGCTGCGATCGGCCTGACACTCACTGATATCTTGCGATGTGCGGAATTGCCGGTATCTGGACAAGCGGTGGAATCGGGCCTGATGAAGGACGCGATATCGTGCGTCGGATGGCGCAGACCATCATCCATCGCGGTCCGGATGACGAAGGTCAGTTCGTCGATCCGGAAGCTGGCGTGGCATTCGCGTTTCGTCGTCTGTCCATCATTGACCTGACTCCTCTTGGACACCAGCCGATGCAGAGCGTGTCGGGCCGGTTCACGCTTGTGTTCAATGGCGAGATATACAATCACCACACGCTCAGGACGGAGCTAATTCATTCCGGGGCGTCGTTTGATGGCAGGTCAGATACCGAGGTCCTTTGCGCAGGGTTCGAAATCTGGGGTGTGCGCAAGACGCTTGAGCGTGCTGCTGGCATGTTCGCCATTGCAGCATGGGATGCACGGGACAAATGCCTTGTGCTGGCGCGCGACCGTATCGGTATCAAGCCGCTTTATGTGTATGCTGACGGTCAGAGGGTGGCATTCGGTTCTGAACTGAAGGCTCTGCACGCATCTCCAGGTTTCCGAACCGTACTGGACGCTGACGCAATGCAGGACTATCTGGACCTGCTGTATGTGCCTGGTCCAGCCACGATCTGGAAGAATGTGCGCAAGCTGAGTCCGGGATGCCTTCTGGAGATACGTGATCCCTCCGCCGCCCTGCCGGATGAACAGCGATTCTGGGCGATTGAGGATATCGCACGACAGGGCCGACTCGGTGGCTACGTGCTGACAGAAAAGGACGCAGCCATGGCAGTGGATGAGGCGCTGCGACTTGTCATCGGTGAACATCTGCAATCGGATGTACCCCTGGGAGCTTTTCTTTCGTCCGGCATCGATTCTACCACCGTGGTGGCGGTTGCCAGTCAGGTTGCCGAACGGCCGATTCGCACATTCACCATCCGCTTTGACGATCCGGTACATGATGAATCAGCAGCGGCTGAAGCGATCGCCCGCCATCTGGGAACGGAGCACACGACGATCCCTCTCGCAGGAGACGCTGCTCTTGATCTGATTCCCCGATTACCGCATATCTACGATGAACCGTTTGCCGACCCGTCCCAGGTGCCATCGCTGATGGTTGCTGAGGCCGCGAGGCGGCATGTGACAGTGGTGCTCACGGGCGATGGTGGGGATGAGCTGTTCGCAGGCTACAATCGCTATCGCTTTGGAAGATCGCTGTTCCCATGGCTGAACAGGATGCCAGGTTTTGTACGCAATGCCATGGCAGCCATGGTAGATCTCATGCCGGCTGGCAGCATTGATCGCGGGGTACGCATGGGTGGAACAGTGGTTCCTGCTCTCGGCCGGCTCCGACTGGCCGAAGAGAAGGCACGTAAACTCGCGCGTCTGGCTCGCTTCTTCGGTGACGAGCGCCGCTATCTTGCTTTGGTGTCAACGACGCGCGACCGTGCGCGCAACAGGGCGGTAGCGACCATTAGACTGCCGGAGGCCCTGGAAACGGCGTTCGCTAGGCAGACAGCCAATGCCTCGCTGCTCGATCGAATGCTGCTTGCCGATCAGCTCGGCTATCTTCCTGACAATCAGATGACGAAGGTCGACAGAGCCAGCATGGCCGTTGGATTGGAGGCCCGGGTTCCGCTGCTCGATCACAGGCTTGTGGAACTGGCATGGCGTCTGCCGGAGTCGTGGTTGCTTTGCCACGGAGAGAGCAAGCGGGTTCTCCGACAGCAAGTGTATCGTTACGTCCCACGCTCGCTGCTGGATCACCCCAAGGTTGGTTTCAGTGTCCCTCTCGCCGCCTGGCTCAGAGGACCTCTGCGACCGTGGGCGGAATCTCTCATAGGACGCGATGCTTTGCGCGCCAGCCCCCTCGATGGCCAAGTGGTAGGTACAGCGCGCGATCTTCTGCATGCTGGCAACGATGATGTTGCATTGGAGTGCTGGGCATACCTGCAATTCGAGGCTTGGCGTAGGTGCTGGCTGCCATGATGCGTCATGCACGTCATGCACGTCATGCATCATGCCTATCATGTGAATGGGGAGTCTCCAATCACGTAATCGTCACAACCGTATGACATCGCCTTTGTCTCCATCAACTGACGGCGGAGCATCCTTGCTGACTTCCGACTCAGAAAGGGCGGAATCGGCGCCAGCACTCAGCAGGTCTCATGTCGACCGTGCGATGGTAGCGGGACTGGCATGGACGGCGCTTGGCAAGTGGACCACCCAGGTAGCCACCTGGGTATCCACAATGCTGGTAGCCCGGCTACTTCTCCCCAGTGACTATGGCATTGTAGGTATGGCAATGACGTTCATTGGGATTGTTCAGATGGTCGGTGAATTCGGCCTCGGCAGTGCCATCGTACAGAATCGAAGGCTTACGTCGGATCAGATTGCTCGCTTGTATGGGCTCATACTGATCGTCGGATTGACTGCGATTGCCATCTGCTTCGTGGCTGCAGAGCCGGTAGCCCTGTTTTTCAAGACGCCTGCAGTAGCCAATGCCGTACGATTGCTGTCCCTGTTGTTTCTGTTTTCCGCCGTGCAGATGGTACCGCGAAGCCTCCTTCATCGGGATCTGCATTTTCGCACACTGGCAGCTGTTGATGCCATCCAATCGGTCAGCGGGGCCGCCTGTACTCTGCTGTGTGCCTGGTATGGACTCGGATTCTGGGCACTCGTGTTCGGAAACGTCCTTGGTTCTGCTGCCGCCACGGTGTTTCTCGTGCTCTGGCGTAAACACCCTCTACGGCTTTCCACGCAACTCGCAGATATCCGCGATGCACTGCGATTCGGTGGACACATGACCATGGCTAACCTGGGATGGTATGTCTACAGCAATGCTGATACCGTGGTCATTGGGCGTATTCTGGGTTCGGCAGCTGCCGGTGTCTATAGTCTTTCCGGAGCGATTGCATCGGCGCCGATCAACCAGATCACCAGCTTGGTGGGTCGTGTTGCAGGTGGTGTTTTCTCTGCCACCCAGCATGACCTGCCCGCACTGCGGCGCTATATCGGCTCCATGCTTGAGGTAACTGGATTCGCGGTGTTCCCCATGGCGTTGGGTTTGGCTGTAGTGGCACCGGAGGCCGTGGCTGTAGTTATCGGTCAGCGGTGGTCGGACACGGTCATGCCCATTCAGTTCCTTGCTGCGGCTGCAACGTTACGCTGTACCACGCCCATCCTGGTAAACGCGCTCATCTATTGCGGCAACGCGGACGCCAATGCCAGGATCACCCTGGCTGGTACGATCGTCTACCCGTTGCTATTTCTGCTTGGTGTACGATGGGGACCGGCAGGCGTCGCAGCCATGTGGTTCTTGGGTGTCGCACTAATTTCGATTCCAATGGCGTTGTACTATTCAACCCGAAGGCTTGGATTTTCTCCGGCATTGTATCTGCAGTCCGTGCAGCGCCCTGCCCTTGCTGTAATGCTAATGGTTGCCTTGCTGATGGTGATGCGATGGCAGATACCTCTGCCGACCCAGGCCTTGCCGCGGCTCGTCGTGCTGACTCTTTGCGGAGCTCTCACATACGCCCTGATCCTTCGTCTGGCGTTCTGGCGCCGCGTGCAGGCACTTCGTTCATTCATTCGTGATGCCAGAGCACATTGACACACGGCCGGCAGTGTTGATCATCTGCAGATACCTGCCGTACCCTCCCCGCTCGCAGGGGTTCTCCATCCGTTACGCCCCCATCATCGAGGCACTGGCGGGTGAGTTCAGGTTGCATCTTCTCGTGATGTCCACGGAAGCCGACATGGAGCAGGCGGATATCGCGAAGCTCGATGCGCTCTGCCAATCTGTGACCCTGATCAGTCGTCGGACCAAGCGGTCGCTGCCGATACGGGCCATCAGGTACGCCACCTCCCTTCTGCCCGGAAGCGTTCCTTACGAGCTTGCTGAACTGGATCACACCGCGCTTCGCGGGCATATGATTGCGGCGCGGGAGCGCTGTCCTCCGGATGTGGTGTTGGTAACTGATCCGGCTTACGCAACACTAGCCTTGAACGTCTTCGATCCTTTGACGATCATCTGGGATGCGATCGACTCTGCTGCTCTCGGTCAGGCACGGGCTGAAGGGAGGGAGAAACCATCGCGTCTGGTACGGCGCCTACAGGCGTTTGAGCGCAGGATCGGTCGTAAGGTTGTGCGGACAGCCTATATCTCACCTGTAGATGCCCGGTTCGCACAGGGTGATGACTGGGCGACATCGGGACAGGTCGAGGTAATCCCGAACGGGGTCTATCTTGCCGACCACACCTCTGTGAGAACGCCATTCAGCAGCGGTCGCTGCACCATTGGCTTTCTGGGCAATATGGGCTACGGCCCCAACATTGTGGCAGCACTCGAACTGGCATCGACCTTCGCGCGCGCGCGTGAGCGTCATCCATCGTTGCGCCTGAAGATCATTGGACGTGACCCGGCGTCGGATGTTCTTGCCCTTGCCAATATCGGTGTCGAAGTCACGGGAACGGTCGAGAATGTCTGGGGGGCCATTGATGAAGTCGATGTGTTTGTTTTCCCGCTTCGAACGGGTGCCGGATTGCAGAACAAGATGCTTGAAGTAATGCATTCACGCCGGCCTGTGATCTGCACCAGCGTATCCAACGGAGGCGTTGGTGCAGAACACGGAAAGCACTTGCTGATAGCTGAAGAGCAGGACGAATTTCTTGCAGCGATTGATGCGGTGATATCTGATCCTGAATGGGCGGTTTCAATCGGGAGGGCTGGCGGCGATTGGGTCGATAGGCGTTTTGGATGGGGCTCGATCATTCCGCGGGTGGCAGAGTTCTGGCGGACGCCGCTTCGGATGAAGAGCGGCAGCCGGGTGACGTGATGGCGAGCGCGTGGTGAAGATCGCGCTCCTGATAGAATCGGATGGCCCCGGTGGGGCCGAGAGTGTCGTCCTTGCTCTTGCAGATGCGCTCCGGGAGGCCGGCGCAGAAGTTATTGCGGTCGTTCTCGCGGGCAGAGGCGGATGGCTGAGCAGCAGGCTCATGGATGCTGGTCATCCTGTTCACATGCCGACACTGGCCCGACCGATCGATCCGCTCTTTGCCCTGAATCTTGCGAGGTGGGCAAGGGTGCACGGGATCGACGTCATGCATGCGCACGAGTTCACGATGGCATTCTATTCAGGCATTGCAGGCATGCTCTCGGGCATTCCCCACGTCATAACGATGCACGGTGGTACCCGGTATGCCGAGGCGTTTCGCCGGAGAGTCGCCTTGCGGTTCTCTGCGCGTCGTGCTTCAGCGCTGGCAGGTGTCTCAGAGTCGACATGTTCACATCTGGCCGAGGCGGTTCGCATACCGCGTTCTCAGGTGGAGTACATTCCCAATGGAATACCCGGGAGAACTGGAGATCGTGACAGCAGCCGAGGTCAACTAGGGCTTGATTCAGCCGAGCGCTTCATTCTCGCAGTTGGTAATCTCTATGCCGTGAAGGGCCATGATATCCTGATCGATGCTGCTGCCCTGCTCTTGCGCGAGACGGATTTGCCTCCGTGGAGGATAGGTATTGCCGGACGGGGAGATGAGGAGACACGCCTTCGTCGGAGAATTCACGACGCCGCGCTCGACGAGCGCGTGCATCTGCTTGGTCTTCGTGATGACATACCCGATCTCCTCGCAGCTGCGGATTGCTGGGTCATGCCATCCCGCTCGGAAGGTCTTCCAATGGCGCTGCTCGAGGCCGTATTCGCCAAGGTGGCGGTGATAGCTACTGCTGTTGGAGGAATCCCATCAGTAATCAAGCAGGATCAGACAGGCCTGCTTGTACCACGGGAGAACCCGCAGGCACTCGCCAAGGCGATGGCGGATCTGCTTAGGAATCCGGAACCCGGCAAGATCAGGGCGCAGACAGCGTACTCTGAGGCTTACCACCAATATGGCATCACTGCGATGCGGGACGCATATCTCGCCTTGTATGGGCGAGCGATCAGCAAGATAGCGGGTTCTGGCCTCAAGGGCGGTTGAGAAAGCGCCGGTTCCGTGCAGAGGCTCAGTACGCACGGAACCCGTCCGGCCATGCCACGGATATCGGTTACCTGCGGCTGGCGACTCTTCTTGTCTTCGGGAACTTCTCGGAAAGCTGATCCACGTAGTGGCGCTCTCCAGCACCAACGTAGATCTGACGTGGCCGCGCTATCTTCTGTTCGTTGTCCAGCATCATCTCCTCCCACTGCGCTACCCAGCCTGCTACCCGGGCAACGGCGAACAGCACAGTGAAGAACTCCATCGGGAAGGCCATCGAGCGATAGATGAGCCCTGTATAGAAATCCACGTTGGGATAGAGCTTGCGTGAGATGAAGTACTCATCCGACAAGGCGATTCGCTCGAGCTCAAGTGCAATTTCCAGATCCTTGTCCATCCCCACCTGGGCAAAAACTTCGTCGGCGAGTTTCTTGACGATACGCGCACGAGGATCGTAGCTCTTGTACACGCGGTGGCCGAAACCCATGAGGCGGGCACCCTTGCCGCTCTTCACTGACTCGATGAAGGCAGGGATATTTCTCTTGTCCCCGATCTCCGTGATCATTCGCAGTACGGCTTCGTTCGCGCCGCCATGGAGAGGGCCAAAGAGCGCGGCTATTCCTGCAGCTACTGCCGAGAACGGGTCTACGTGTGAGGAACCAACTGCGCGAACTGCGTTGGTGCTGCAGTTCTGCTCGTGATCGGCGTGCAGGATGAACAACACTTCAAGGGCCTTTACGAATGCCGGATTGGCTTCGTATCTTGGCTCCGACATGCGAGCGACCATGGAGAGGAAGTTTTCCGTGTAGCTCAGATCGTTATCAGGATATATGAAGGGCAGACCCTTCACATGCCTGTATGCAAAGGCAGCAATTGTGGGCAGTTTGGCAAGCAGTCGGATGGTGCTGATGTAACGCTGATGTGGGTCTCTAATGTCACGTGCCGCCGGGTAGAAGCTGGAAAGAGCTGCTGTTGCGCTGCACAGCATGCTCATGGGGTGCGCATCGTAGCGGAAGCTCTCCAGGAAGCGCCTGATGTTCTCGTGGACGTACGTGTGGTACGTAATGTCATGTACCCATTCATCGTACTGCTTCTGATCAGGAAGTTCGCCATTGCGAAGAAGGAATGCCACTTCGAGGAAGGTCGCATTCTCAGCCAGCTGCTCGATCGGGTAGCCACGATAGCGCAGAATTCCCTTGTCACCGTCAATGAAGGTGATGGCACTGCGACAGGACGCGGTGTTCATGGACGCCGGATCGTAGCTCAGCAGGCCGAATTCACCCTGATCGCGCTTGATCGGGCGAAGGTCCATGGCCCGCACGTAGGTGTCGCCTTCGGGGCCTTCGGTGCGGACCGGGGCGCTGTAGGCGGATCCGGTGCGAGTGTCGCGGATATCAAGGCTACCTGACTCGGGGTATGTATCAGGACTAGGCTGGGTCATTTCTCTGAACGATCGGTGGAGAACGTGTGGTGGCGGAACACCGAAAACTAAGCATTGTCACGCCATCCGGGGTCCGACGTCTGCAGTAACATGCTGTCAGTGTCGGCAGAGCGTGCCCCGCAGCGCCCGGGCGGTAGTACCAGCTACTGCGGCCGCCCCCCTGTCGGTGAAGTGAGCGTAGTCCGAGAATGCGCTGTCCCCGATTGCTCGGAGTGCGCTCAGGGGGTCTACGACGAGCACTCCGGAGTCCTTGCCCACTTCTGCAATCCGTAGTGCCGCCTCGCCATCGAAGCGAAGGATGGCCGTTCCCGTGAACTCCGGGTAGAACCGCTCCCACGCACGGAGCTGGAGCCTGGCATCTGCGCTTGTGGTATCGGTGAAACGATTGCGATGGATGACAATGACGGGTTCACTGCCGCCAGATCGGATAGCGCCGATCAGATTTCGGATGTCACTCTCAAAGGCGTCCAGCCGGCCAGGATCGACAGAATCGCTGGCCGTGATTCCGAGAGCGGTGCGAGTCCGGTGCGTTGAAATTCGTCTCAGGAGATCCAGTATCGGCACTGGTGTCGCCCGCTTGAAAGCGTCGCGAAAACGGGGGTAGGCTCTCGAACGCCACCGGGGCAGTGGCTCTGGTGCATGGGTGGTTGGCTTTGCCGGTTCGGGGTCGCCAACCATGTACTGCATCGGTGTAGGGTAGTAGACGACGAATGCGGGCCTCAGGCGCGCAATGCGAAGTGCGTAATCCTGCTGGACCGTGGGTAGGGACATGCCGGCAAATGCCGCATTGAGTACCGTCGCCGGAGCGCCACAGGCGTGCAGGCTGTCTTCCAGTTGTCGCGGCCATTCCCTGCCCTGGCTTTCATACAGACCGAACGTCTCAGAGGCGCCTGTCGCGACAACAATTGAATTGGAAGCAGAGTCAATGGTGACTTCCGGTCCTCGGAAACCAAGCGAATTGATATGGAACTGTCGGAACCAGGCACCCGAACGCGCATGCATGCCAAGTGAATCGCGTACGGACAGCTCCTCAAGTGCTACGGCGGGTGCTGACAGCGGAACCCCGAACTGGGCCCAGTCGTCTATGCGTACGGTCAATTCCAGCGCAAAGGCAGCGATGGCCAGGGCTGCCAGCCAGTTACCGGCTGCTCGCATCGATGGTGAGCCTAGAACTGGAAATAAAGGAATGGGGACGGCCGTGCCGTCACGATCAACGCGAGACCGGCGCCGAACGCGGCCGCAAGGGTGATTCGACGAGGCATCGTCCACTCATGCTTCATCTCGAAGGCATTGGGGCCACGCATGCTCCACCAGGCCGCGACAGCCATCACCGCGAGGACGAGCCTTAGGTCAATATCACTGAAGTAATCGCCGGTAGTTGGTGTCACCATTATTCGCAGAATATGCAGTGCCTCGGTAAAGGAAGTTGCGCGAAAGAACACCCAGCCCACCACCGCGGCAGCGAACATGCCGACCCGTTGAACTGCTGAGGGGAGGGCATCCCACGGCATCCGGAATATGCGATACAGGCAAAGCAGAAAACCGTGATAGAAACCCCAGAATACAAACGTCCATGACGCCCCATGCCAGAGGCCGCCGATCAGCATGGTCAGCATGAGGTTGCGATATGTCATCAGTGTTCCATCCCTGTTGCCGCCGAGCGGGATGTAGAGGTAGTCACGAAGGCAACTGGAGAGTGAGATGTGCCAGCGTTGCCAGAAGTCGGACGGATTGAGTGACTTGTATGGCGAGTTGAAGTTCTGTGGGATACGTATGCCGAAGAGAAAGCCGAGTCCCACTGCCATTGTGCTGTACCCAGAGAAATCAAAGAGCAGTTGGAACGTATATCCCAGCACCGCCAACCATGCACCTCCGGTGGACAGAGTCTGCCACTGCGCGAACGATGGGTCCACCATTGCAGCCAGCGTGTCTGCGATCAGGACTTTCTCGACCAGTCCGATACAAAAGAATGAAACTCCACGTGTCAGCCATCGGGTACGGCTGCTGGTTGCCAGCTGTTCGAGGTCCTGCTCGATCTGGCGGAATCGTACAATCGGTCCGGCCACGAGCTGCGAAAACAGTGATACGTAAGCGGAGAACTCCCAGAAGTTTCTGGTGGGTGTGATCGTTCCGCGGTAGGCATCTACGATATAGCTGATGGTATGGAATGTGTAGAACGAGATGCCGATGGGGAGGATGATATCGAGATGCGGTACGTTCAGAGTCGAGCCGGCTGCGGTCGCCACCGCCCTGGCGGTATCCAGTGCGAAGTTCGTGTACTTGAAGAAGCCGAGAAGGAAGAGATCCACTGTGATAGGTATGATCAGGAACAGCCTTCTGGCTCCAGATCCCGGTTGCATATGCAGCATGCCAAGCCCGGCCAGATAGCTGACCACCGTCGAGAAGGCCATGAGCAGGCAGAAACGCGGATCCCACCAGCCGTAGAATACGTACCCCGTGAGGGTAAGCCAGACATACCTGGCGTTGGCCGTCCGCAGTGTCCAGAACACTGCATACGCGATCGGCAGGAAGCCGATAATGAACTCAATGCTGTTGAACAACACCGTCAGGAATTGGAAAGAGAGATACGCGGCATTTCACTGGCCTGAAATAGTTCCCTGCTAACAGCGACCTGCGACGACTTGTGCACGATATCCGAAACTCTGGTCAGTCCACGCTCCCGGCCATCCGGTCACGCCTCAGGCCGTGCTTCTCCATCAGGCGATACAGGGTAGTCCGGTCGACTCCTGCCAGCCTGGCTCCTTTCGACATGTTGCCACCGGCCCTCGCGATGAGCTGTGCGAGGTACTCCTTCTCGAAGTGGGTGATGAGGTTGTCCTTCGCGACATGGAACACATCGTTCATTATTGCCAGTGGGAATCCTGTGCCAACTTCCGGCACCTCGGTCACCTCGTCATAAATCGGGATGTCGTCCGGAGCGATGGACCGGTCGCCATCGACGATCACTGCCAAGTGCTCGATTACATTCTGGAGCTCGCGGACATTACCCTGCCACGGCAGGGACTGAAGGAATTTCACGGCCTCAGGGGTGAACTCCGGCACGGGTGAGCCATCAGGCCGATGACGCTCCCATGAACGCTTGAGGAAATGCTCGGCCAGCAGCGGAATATCCTCGGCTCGCTGGCGAAGCGGGGGCAGTCTGATCGGGACCACGCGGAGACGATAGAACAAGTCTTCTCGCAGGATCCCCTGGCGAACTGCTTCCTGGGGATCCCGATTAGTCGCGGAAATGAAGCGTACGTCTACCACCGCATCCTGCGTCTCGCTGCCGAGGCGGCGTACCACACCGTCCTGAAGTACACGGAGAAGCTTGGCCTGGAGCGGCAGAGCCATCTCGGTCAACTCATCCAGGAACAGCGTCCCACCGTTGGCGACTTCGAGCAGTCCGGCCTTGTCGCGATCTGCTCCCGTGAAGGCTCCCTTGCGATAGCCAAACATTTCTGATTCGAGCAGATTATCAGGGAGTGCTGCGCAGTTAATGGGTACGAGTTTCCGTGTGGCGCGACGGCTGTGTTTATGAATGAGCTGAGCGATCATCTCCTTTCCGGTGCCGCTTTCACCGCTGATCATGACTGACGCATCGGTCGCTGCAACCTTGCGGGCAAGCTCGACCGCTTTCCTGAATACAGGGGACACTCCGAGGAGAGTGAACAACTCGCCTGCTCCGCCCAGTGTGAGGGACGCAGCCGGTCTCACCGTCGGTTCGCCAGCACTCTTGGTGGTGGCCAGAACATGCTCCGCCCGCCCGACCAGCATTTGCAGATGACTGGCCGAAAAGGGTTTGGGGAGATAGTCCCATGCGCCTGCCCGGAGTGCCTCGATACTTGATGCCACCGTGGGATTTCCGGTCATGACCACCACAATGCTGTCCTTGTATGCCTGGATCGCTGCCGTGAGTACTTCCATGCCGGAAACAGGCGTCATGAAGAGATCGACCAGAACCAGATCAAATCTCCGGCGACGGACGAGGTCCAGGGCCTCCTCTGCACGGTCTGTAGAGGTGACCGCGTGGCCGTCCATCTGCAGCACCGAGGCACATCCCTCGCGCAGCGTGCGGTCGTCGTCCACAACGAGGATGCGAAGTCCCGAGCGCTTGGGAGTCGGGTCCGGGGACGGACGGGGATCAGTCATGGTCGGACGGTTTTCCTGCACGACACGGGGTCGAAGGGATGATTATCAGGCAAGTGTGATGGTACCGCTCGTGGGCAGCGGGTGATGCATGGAATCGACGGTTCAGGCATGAACCTGTCTGTTCTGTGAAATGACAAGGTGTTGCCAGCGGCTACGATAGCTGGGATATGGTACAGTGATGACGAGCCTGTCAGCATTTCGTTGCCTGTTTACTACATTTTCCGTCTCGTGACTGCAACAAACACATAAAGGTCACGAAATTACGAGTGATGTTGCGCGTACGCGACTGTGCTTTCGCATCAGTGTGTTGCGCGGCAGATTCCCAAGCCGTCATACGCACGACGTCAAACCAGGTCTTCAGCCCGTTGCTCTCAATGTCCGGTCAGCACATACAGTCCGTTTCGCCCCGGGATACGGCAGTTGAGCCGTATCAGGAAGCTCCCGCGATGGGTGAGTGGGGTGGCGCTGTCGATTCACCGCGGGAGCCCGGCGGATCGAGTTTCGCACGCTATCTGCAGGCTGTAAACCGCTTCAAGTGGTTGATCCTTCTCCTCACGATTGTGGGTGGGGCAGGAGGATACGCGGCGACCAGATATATCTCTCCGGAGTAC
Organism: uncultured Gemmatimonas sp.; assembly: GCA_964431565.1. GTDB lineage: Bacteria > Gemmatimonadota > Gemmatimonadetes > Gemmatimonadales > Gemmatimonadaceae > Gemmatimonas. The sequence continues at coordinate 3,111 of CAYSKN010000046.1, read as the reverse complement.
GTGGTTCAGGCGACTATCCTGCTCGAGCAGGGTACTGCTGCGGCGTCAGGGCGGCAGGATCGCGGGCCGATTCAGGCTGACGAGTTGCTCAACGCCTCCGGGTGGGTAGATCTCCTTCGTTCCTTCGCCATTGCGGATCCGGTTGTTACGGATCTTGGCCTCTTTGTCTCACCTATCAGGGAGGCTGACAGCACGCTGTTCAACGCTTTCAGAGTTGATCAGATGCGGCTTGTGCCCGGGAACTACATCCTCACTTTGTCAGGCGGGCATTATACGCTTTCCGTCAAGCCTGGCCTCGAAGTGGAGACCGGAGCGGTAGGTGATTCAATTGGTCGTGGAAGGGGGTTTCTCTGGCAGCCCGCTGCAGATGAAATCGCGGGCAGGACGAGCGTCGAATTCAGTGTACAGACTCCGCGCGAGGCTTCGCTCGATCTCATAAAGCGCCTTGATATGCGGTTGGACCAGGGTTCGTCGTTCCTTTTTCTGAATCTCAGGGGAAACAACGCCGAGCGTACTGCTGCGACATTGAACGCTTGGGTGAGGCAATTCGTGGCGGTAGCGACTGCTCTCAAGAAGCAGAATGTCAGTTCCGTAGCTGCTATTCTTGAGGGGCAGCGGGAGTTTGCTGCACGGAACCTGGCAGATGCCGAGGGCGCTCTCGAGAGCTTTCGGGTGCGCACGGTAACCGAACCAAGCGAACGACAGACCATACAGCCGGGACTGGAGATGACCAACAGTCCGGTTTTCGACAACTATTTCCGCGACAAGATCCAGTCAGACAGCTATCGGCGAGACCGTGAGGCCCTGGAGAGCGTTGCAGAGCAGGGTCGACAGGGACAACCGATCACTCGGGAGGCGGTGCTTTCAGTCCCGAGCGTGGTCACGGATCCTGCCGCTGACAACCTGCGGCGGCTCTTGGATGAGCAGGCTTCGCGTGAGGTTGATCTCCGTCGCCTGCGTGAGAGTTACACGGATGAGTTCCAGCGGGTGAAGGATGCGGCCGCAGCGCTTGCCACGTTGCGTGCGACTTCCGTGCCTGCCGCACTGGATGCCTACCTTGGTCAGCTGCGACTGCGCGAGCAGGGGCTCAATGCCATCATCGAACAGAGCAGCCAGGATCTCAAGGGCATCCCGGCGCGGACGATTCAGGAGCAGCGGCTCAAACGACAGCTCGATGTTGCCGCCGAGATGTATCGGAATCTCAATCTCAAGGCAGCGGAAGCGCAGCTTGCAGAGGCGGTGACGATACCCGATGTCACTATTCTTGATCCCGCAGTGGCTCCACTGAGACCCACGCGCAATACCGCACCGGCCATCATCCTCGGGGCGATTGCAGTTGCGCTTGCTCTTGGTATTTTCCTGGCGGTGCTCCTGGATCAGGTTGACAAGCGCTTCAGGTACCCGGAGCAGGTGACGGATGAATTGGGCCTGTTCGTTCTGGGTGTGGTGCCGATAATCCGCAGCAAGACAAAACGCGGTGGAAGGGACCAGGCTGCGCAGGTTGTGGAAGCATTCCGTACCATTCGGATGAACGTACGTTATGCGGCGGATCCTCAGAGGCCGCTGACAATGACGATCACCAGCCCTGGGCCGAATGACGGAAAGAGTCTGATCTCGTCCAACCTTGCACTGAGTTTTGCCGAGGCTGGGGCAAGGACGTTGCTCATCGATGGTGACATTCGCAGAGGTGAGCTGGCAAAGACGTTTGGCATTGAGTCGCGGCCTGGTCTTGTAGAGTATCTGGATGGTACCGCGCTGATAGCCGAGGTGTTGCAGCCCACTCAGTCGCATCCCAATCTCACCATTCTCGCGAGTGGTGCTCGTCGTCGGCGGGCACCGGAGCTATTGGCCACGCCGCGTCTCAACCAGCTCATCAATCAGATGGGTGCCGAGTACGATGTCGTGATAGTCGACTCTCCGCCGCTCGGTGCAGGCTTTGATGCCTATGCTCTTGCCACCGCGACTGGGAACATGGCTCTCGTCATGCGAGCCGGGTCCACCGACCGAAAGATGGCGGCATCCAAGATGGCGGTGGTCGATACTCTGCCTGTGCGGGTCATGGGTGCGATACTCAACGCCATCAAGCTGACTGGTGCTTATCAGTATTACTCGTACTATCAGGAATATGCGGCCGAGGATGAGCAACCGCTGCCGCGTTTGTCTGAAGGGTCGGGCCTTGCAGACTCAGCGCTGTCGGGAGGGAAGCGCTGATGGCGACGGTCCCATGGTCTCTATACGTTGGCACTGACACCTTTTCCTTCAGGTGTTGCGTCAAGTCTGCATACTGTGGCGTCGTTCTGACGGTTCTGTCGATCCTGGCTGCGGCTGCACTGAGTGCTCAGAGTGTGCCATCGTCTGGGGGACAGCGTGCCAGCCGCGCTGAGCTCTCGAGCCGTGCTGAGCAGCTCGATCAGGATACGGTTGTCGGAAAGTTGAATGCCAGGGAACGCACTGCGGCTCTTGGTGAGCTGGTTGCTATCCGGAATCGCCTGCAGGCAGGCGACTTCCAGGTAGGCGATCACGTCGTCATAACAATTGTCCATGACTCTGTTCGGTCGGATACGGCCTCCGTTCGTGATGGTCTGAGGGTGTCAGTTCTCAACTTGCCGGACATGTCGCTTGCCGGTATTCTGCGGTCGGAACTGGACGAACGGATGGGCTCGCATGTGGCCAGATTCTTGCGTAATGCCACGGTCCGGACCAACGTCCTGACGCGGGTTGGCATCTTCGGAGCTGTTCAGGCACCGGGCTACTACTTCATCTCTCCCGATAGGCCTGTCTCTGACATCGTGATGCTGGCGCGCGGACCGGCCGCCGATGCCAATCTCAATGGCATGACGATCCGTCGGGGTCAGGCGTTGCTCGTCACTGCCAAACAATCGAAGCGTCTCATTGAGGAGGGGAAGACGCTGGAGCAGCTTGATGTGCAGAGTGGTGACGAGTTGGTGGTGCCGCTCAAACGAAAGATCAATTGGCAGATAGTCATTCAGGTGTTCTTCATCATTTCCTCACTGCTCTTCACTCTCATCGCCTTCCTTCAGTGGTACTACGATCGCAGGAACGCCAGAGGTTTCAGGAGGTCATGTCTGTCTTGCCTTCATAAATTTCCCT
>CAYSKN010000045.1:0-16277 GCA_964431565.1 uncultured Gemmatimonas sp. | reverse complement strand
TGAGGCGTCGATCGCCATCCTCAAAGGCCAGATAACGATCCAGCACTTCCCGGGTGACAAGAAGGTGCTCAATAGCATGCAGCACACCACGCGTAAGCCACAGTTCATGCAACTGAGCAAACACGGTGAGTGCGGCCTCCCAGTCGCGCTCACCGGCCGGACTGGCATACTCTCGAAGTTCCTCGTAGCTGCAGCCCCAGAGGCTCGTAGCCATCGCCGCACGTATCAAGGAAAAATTCCGTGGGTCCGACACGGCTTCCAGGATCTGCCGCAACTCCTCCATTTCCCGGGACTGCATGACATCATCGATGCCGGAGAGAACAGCAGGCACGCGCGCCGAGGCGAGCAGCCGCACCATTTCCGCGCCTTCACTTCCTGTACGGACAAGCACAGCAATGTTCCCCGGCTTCCATCCATCATTGATGAGGCCTACGATATGATCTGCACAGGCATGAAAGAGAAGTGACTCTCCCTCCTCCATGGCACTTGCCACATATTTTCCGCCCTTCTGTTGAGGCGGAACGTAAAGCCACCGCAGTGGTGCACCATCGAGCGGCACGGGTGGTGCTGGGTGGCTCTTGGCCTCCGCAGCGATGAAGGTGATCCGTTTATCGATGAATGGTGACTGCAAGCGCGAAAAAACTGCATTCACCGCCCGTACCATTTCAGGGGTACTGCGATAGTTGTAGTGCAGAGTATAGCGATGCTCCGCATCCCCCGATGCACGCAGATAAGTGCCCAGATCGGCGCCGCGAAATCCATATATCGCCTGTTTTGGATCGCCTACGAGAATCAGTGGCCGCCCGGTGAATGTTGTACGGAAGACATTGTACTGGTGGCTGTCTGTATCCTGGAACTCGTCGATCATCACTGCCTGGTATTGCCGACGGACAGCACGGGCCAGCAGGCCGTCGCTCCCCTGCTCCTTGAGTACCCCATCCATCTGTCCCAGCAAGTCGTCAAAGGCAATGGTGTTGTTTCCGTACTTGATTGATTGAACCAGCAGACCGGTGGCCTTGAGGCAATTTGTCCGCAGTGCACCTTTGAGCACCGTCAGCTTTGCGTCCAACTGGTCTGCCGCCAGCACGACTTCCCAGCTGCTGAGTTCATCTGCCCTCTTCCTGTTTTCCTTACCCACCCTCCGTGCCTTCCTGGTGAGCTCCGCCTTGCATAGCGCCTTCGCAATCCTCACCGTCGAGGCGAAATCACCATCGTTCAACTGCCCTATCCAGCCTTCCAGTTCCCCTATTCCCGCCTCGGTGCCCAGTAATGCACCATTGTTCCACTCAATGCTTTTCGCACGGGATTTCACTTCGTCGATGGAACAGACACTCAGGAGCCCGCCGAGGGCTTCCGACATGTCCCGAAACGCCACGTCTACTGAGACGGCAGGCTCGATTACTGCGCCGGGCCAACGACGCCACGCATGGAAATCATCCGCAAGTCGCTCTGGTGACCACTTCCATTCCACGGCCAATGCCGCCAGTTGCCGGTTTCCATAGAAAGTGCTTCGCCACCAGTCCTCGACCGCCTGGCGCACCACGGGACTCATGTCGTCGAGCAACTTCACACCGAATGGTGTGCCACTTTCCAATGCGAACTCCTCGAGCGCACGCTTGCAGAACCCGTGGATCGTGAATACCGCGAGTGAGTCCAGTTCCGAAAGGGCCTTATCCATGCGGCTGATGGCCCAGTCCTCGCGGCGAGCGGCCAGGCGTCGCAGAATTCCGACCCTGGCGTCGGTTCCCTCCACCGGGCTACCTGTCCAGACGTCACGCGCCAGATGCAGCATCTCCCGAATGCCAGTCACCAGTTCATTGGTGGCAGCATTGGTGAACGTGACGGCAAGAACGTTTGCCAGGCCATCCACCAATGGCCGGCCATCCATGCCGGTTTCCAACAGGAGTCGCACCACACTCATCGAGATATTGAACGTCTTGCCGGTACCAGCGCTCGCCTCTACCAGCAGCGTCCCCTGATCGAACGGAGTCCGATCCACCTCGAACAAAGCCACCTCCGACCTCATGACACAGGCCCTGAAGCCTCATCCGGGGCAACGTGCGATCCCACCACATGGGAGATCGCCTGCAAAGTTCCCTCGAGCGGTCCCCAGAAACCATTCGTCAGGTCGATGAACTCCTCGCGGTGCGTTTCGAACGGATCGCGTCCGCGCCAGAGCAGCGCTACATAGGGGTCATCAAGATCGGCCCGACTGCCGAAGTCGTTGTCCAGCGAAATGAAGCTCTTCCGAGCTTTTTTCAGTGCCTCGTATTTCCCGGCACCCGTCCCTACTGCCTTGCGATACGCCTCAGCTGCACCCGTGAAGTAGGGCACGGGCCTGGAAAGGATATCCCGATAGCCGGCCATGAGCACATCAAGAACCCTCTGCGGTTCGGCAATGCTACCGAACGTGTTCTCCTGGTCGAGACCGATCAGACGGGTTGGCCCCTCCACACCGAGGGCAGATCTGGCCACATGTGCGATCCAAGCCCGGACTCGATCCTTCGCCTTGATGGTGGCAGCGCGAACCATCCATTGCTCGTTGTCGAGCTGGAAACCAAGGTACCCGGTAAGCAGCCAACCTCTTTGTTCATCATGGCCCTGCAGGTTCACGGTGAGCGGTTCGGCGAACCTGACGTTATCCACGCGTTTCAAGAGAGCCTTCGTCTCCTTCCTGAGTTGCCGGAGCCATGCTTCGCCAACCGGTCCAGGCGGCAATTCGCCTGATTTCAGCAGCAGGACATCGAGACTGGCCGCATCATGATGCCGACGCATTTCGTGATCGAGAAGCCGCTGACGGACACGCGTGCGGGCAAGAAGGTCCGGCTCCATCATTTCCGTATCATCGGCCATTCCTGATGGTTTGCGTATCTTGAGCTGGAGAACACGCCGGGCATGAAATTCCGATGGGTTGCTCCACGCGTTCATCAGATCATCAATGCTTGCCACAAGCCTGTTCGATGGCTGCCATGATTTCATGGGTGCCACGATGCCCGAGTTACCACCACCAGTCACGAAGGCGGGAGCCGGAACACGCACTTTCGCATCCTTAACGCTCTTCGCCAGCTTCGCGTCATAGCTGAACAGTGGTGATCCCTCATCGGACATATTGCTGAAGTAGGCAGCGCTGTACGGTTGCAGACGGTGCTCCACGCACAGGCGAGGGTATGTACTGTCTCCGGGATGACGCACTACAGTGTCGAGGTATCGTTGCAATTCAGCAATCACTATCGAAGGAGCAATCCCTGCATTGTTGGTCTGTGATCGGCCCACATACGAGATGTGAAGACGGTCTCCCGCACACAGCAGGGTGTCCAGCACGAGTTGTCTGTCGTCGGCGCGCGGATCACGATCCCCGACTCTGCCCGAAGTACCGATCAGGTCGAAGGCAGGGCGCCGCTCATTGCGGGGGAATGACGCATTGTCCAGCCCGAGCATTGCAATGACACGGTGCGGAACCGCCCGCATGGGTTTCATCGCACAGACGGTGATGCCACCTGCCAGGAAGCCTGCGTCACGTTCTTCGCTGCTCAGCACTGTCCGAAGCCAGTCGCGAATGACCTCCAGCGTAACCGGAACGCTGTCGATACCATTGGTGTGCATGACCATTGTCTCATTCAGCGTACGAATGATACCCGCTATCTTCTCGCGTGCCCGGTGCTCCGCAGCACCATCGGGCTTGATGAGCCAGGCAAGTACATCCTCCAGCACCGCAGGCCACTCACGCAACGTTCGTGGCATACGGACGGTTCGCAGATGGTCAGCCAGCGACTCCGCCCAGTCCGCCAACAGACCGATCACCTCTGCATCATCCGCCAGATCGCCGGCCACGGGCAGCAGTCCTTCCACCAGAGAATCGATCGGCCCTGTAGCGTAACCCACAAGCAACCTGTCCAAGCCCCAGCGCCAGCTGTTCTCTTCGAACGCCGGCAGAGAATGCCGTGCAGCTCGATCAGCCCCATCCCACCCCCACCTTATGGCTGCGTTCACGGCAGCCTGACCAGCCCGCTCCACCTGTGCTTCCGTCATGTTGAGGGTGCGCCTTACCGGTGGCAACGCAAGCAACCTCAGAACATCACCGACAGCCAATCTCGAAGTCGCCAGCTCCAGCAGCAGGAGGAATGCCTGAACAGATTCCGAGTCCGTATTGAGCGTCCGATCTGCCACCCGGAACGGAATATGAAAGCCGCCATCGCCGGAAGCGCTTCCGAAGATCCGTTCGACAAACGGCGCATACAAATCCACGCTCGGTACCATGACAAGAATGTCATGGGGCCTGAGCGACGGATCAGCGGCAAACGCATCAAACAGACAGTCACGCAGCACCTCCAGTTCGCGCAAAGGAGAATGACAAATGTGCACGCTTAGTGAACGATCATTCCGCGCAACGGCGTACCGTCTCCCGTCTGCAGCTGGCGTTCTGAGTGTGCGCTGCACATGATGAAGCAGCGTATCATCGTGGGGAAATGATCCCGCCACATGACTCGACGCGGTGATGTCATGTTCCGATACCTGTGAATCAAGCATGGTGAGGAGATCACGAGATGCTGATCCGAACTGCTCGAATAAGGGATGTCTGTCGGAGGCGGCATCCCTGCGCCAGGTCGATGCGTCAGGTACCAGTACATGAAAATGCACCGGAACAAACCGCGCGAACGCCTTGAGCAACCGTACGAACAACGGCGGCAGCGTGGATACGCCAAAGACCGAAACCCTCGACGGCAATCCCCGGGGTGCCGAATCAACCTGCCCGAGTTGTTCAATGGTGGAAAGAAACCATCGCGCGAAATGCTGCGGCCGTTCGCCGTTCAGCAAGCGCAGCCACAGGCTACGCTGCCAGGCTGCATGCGGATTATCCGGATGCCCGCCTGATCCGTCACCATTGTCCGCTTCCCAATCCAGCAGCATATCCGGACGATAGAGACGGTACTCGTCAAACCTAGCGCCGATACGGCGGGCAAGCCCGTAACGCTTCAATCCGTCTGCCCCGGACAGAAACCTTCTCAGCGGTTCATGAACCGGCTCCCTCAACAGCGTCTCGTCACCAAGCAGCGCATTTAGACGCCACGTCAGAGCTGCTTCCTCGAAGCGCCCGTCTATCACCTGGCCTGGTTGTATTGTCTGTGAGAGCCCGCGGCAGAAGGCCGACGGAAATGGCAGGTTCAGCGACGCCGCACAACCGTGCCGTACCGCCAGCTGCTGACGTATCCACCGCTCCATGCCGAGGCTCTGCACCACAATGATGTCGTCCTCAAGGGGCGACAGCGGTGAATTGAACAGCACTCGAGCGAGGTGATCGATGAGTACATACGGTGAGTCGCCCGTGAGCACACGCAGGCCAGGCTCAGCTTCTGGAATACCGGTCACCCATCACCTCCCGGCCACCGGTCGCTCTTCATGGTAACCCGACATCAGCAGCAATCACCGCATTCAGAAGCACATTGGCTCCGTTTGTAACGTCTTGCGGATGCGAGTACTCCCGTGGCGAGTGACTGATGCCACCAATACTGGGCACGAATATCATCCCCATGGGCGCAATGTGTGCCACTTCCTGGGCATCATGTCCGGCACCGCTGGGCATATGCTGATGTGACAGCCCAAGCGCACCAGCGCTGCCCTGCACCATAGCCATAATGCGTGGATCCGACAGTGCAGGTTCGATCCGTACGGTGGTGGCGAACGAGAACACCGTGCCCGTAGTCTGCCCTATCTCGCGGGACACCTGCTCGAAGCGCTGACCGAAGTGGTCCAGTCTCGACCCATCCAGATCCCGCAGATCAATTGTCACCACCGCCTGACCAGCGATGACGTTCGCCGTATTGGGTGTCACGTTGATTCGTCCCACCGTTGCCACCTGACGTCCGGGTTCACCATGTACGATATCGTTTACCGCTACGGTGAAGCGCGCAGCAGCAAGCATCGCGTCATGCCGCTGATCCATGGGAGTGGCACCCGCGTGATTGGATTCGCCGGTGACAGTTACCTCGAACCAACGGATGCCCACGATGCCCTCGACGATGCCGATCTGCCTTCCGCTCTTTTCCAGAAGCCCACCCTGTTCGATGTGCAACTCGATATAGCAGGCCACATCTCCGCGTTTCCTCCTGCTCTCACCGATCCTGTCAGGTTCACCCCCGATCAGTGTGATTCCCTCACGCAGCGTCCTGCCGGACCGGGCGACACGGGAAAGAGCCGACTCATCAAGCATTCCCGCAAAGCCCTGGCTGCCTACCGCTCCACCTTCTTCATTCTGCCACACCACCACATCGAGTGGGTGTCGCAAACGTACGCCGTGACTCGAAAGTGTTCGTGCAACCTCGATGGCGCTGAATGAACCGACTGTACCGTCATAATTGCCGCCATCTGTCACCGAGTCTATGTGTGATCCGATCATGATGGGCGCCAGACTGGCATCACTGCCCGGCACACGGGCAACGATATTGCCGAGCGTATCCAGACGTGGTGCAAGTCCGTTTTGGCGAAACAGATCCAGAGTGAAGCGACGGCCCTCCAGATCGGCATCGCTGTAGGCAACACGATTAATGCCGCTCGCGGTACGGCCAATGCCATCAAACTGTGTGATCCACCCGTTGAGGCGATCGCCGTCCACCAGCAGCGGTGTCTGCCTTCCTGAGCGACCCTCCTCTGACGCACGTATCGCAAGACCGGCTCCGATGGACGGAGTAGCGGCAAGTGCGACAGCATGCTGCAGAAACGTGCGACGATACATTTGATGAGTCGGTGATGATGGAGATCAGGTCCATGTTCGGCAGTGTCGCTGCTTACTGCTCATTATATCCCCTCGCCGCGAGCCTTACACGAGTCCACACGTGGATGGCGAACGAAGCCCTAGCGGAGCGATGTTGAGATGCATGAATACTCCATCCGAGAAACGGGCAGCATTCCGCCAGCTTCACCGGAGCGGCTGCTTCATACTGCCCAACCCATGGGACATAGGCAGCGCCCGTATGCTACAGAGGCTCGGTTTCAAGGCGCTGGCTTCGACAAGTGCAGGATTGGCGTGGTCGCTCGGTCGTGCTGATAGCCAGGTCTCACGAACAGCCACCCTGGCGCACCTGCGAGATCTCGTTGCCGCGACCGACCTGCCCATCAATGCTGACTTCGAGAGCGGTTTTTGCCGGGATCCCGATGAGGTGAAAGAAAGCGTGCGCATGGCTGTGCAGGCCGGCGTGGCCGGACTCTCCATAGAGGATTCCACGGGCAATCCTCACCAGCCGCTCAGGGAAATCGAGGAGGCCATTGCAAGAATCCGCGCGGCGCGCAGCGCCATAGATGAAAGCGGCAGTGACACGTTGCTGGTTGGCCGGGCCGAGAATTTCTTCGTTGGTCTGCCCGACCTCAGCGATGCCATCAGGCGTCTGAGAGCTTATTCCGATGCAGGTGCTGATTGTCTCTACGCACCGGGCATCCGTACCCGCGCTGAGATCCATGCTGTTGTCGCGGCCGTCGCCCCTAAGCCTGTGAACCTGCTGATCGGTCCCACCGGCGATATCTCATTCGATGAGTTGGCCGCACTCGGGGTGCGGCGCATCAGCCTGGGAGGCGCGCTGGCTCGTGCTGCCTGGGCCGGTTTCCGGTCTGCAGCAGGCAGGGTCGCCGGGCACGGACATTTCGACGCCCTCGCCGGCACGCCCTCCAATGCGGAACTCAACGCAGTGTTTGAAACAGACAGGCGCTGATGACTTGATTCCACCATGAGCACATACGACATCTCACGACATCATGGACCCCGCCGACCTGCACAAGACGGACGACAGAACCCGCCCGTGGACCACTGCCGAACCCACCCTCCATGCCCCGGCTCTTTTCTCAGCTCACTCTCCGCGATCTCACGCTGCGCAACCGGATCGGCGTCTCGCCCATGTGCCAGTACTCGGCCAGCGACGGTCTGGCCAACGACTGGCACCTTGTAAACCTCGGTGCCTTCGCGGCCGGTGGAGCAGGGCTCGTCTTCACTGAAGCGACATCCGTCACTCCGGAAGGAAGAATCTCACCGCAGGATCTCGGCATCTGGTCCGATGCCCAGATCCCCATGCTGCGGCGCATAACGGACTTCATTCACGCGAATGGGAGCGTGGCCGGTATCCAGCTTGGACACGCGGGTCGAAAAGCCAGCACCCGGCGACCGTGGGAAGGCTACGGTACGGCGTCCGTTGAAGAGGGTGGCTGGGAGAACGTCATGGCACCGAGTGCCGTGCTCTACTCCTCAGACTACCCACGACCACAGGCCCTTACACTGCACGGTATCACCCATGTAATCGAGTGCTTCGCCGCAGCGGCAAAGCGGGCGCTAAGAGCAGGTTTCAAGGTGGTCGAGGTGCATGCGGCGCACGGGTATCTGCTGCATCAGTTCATGTCACCGCTTGCCAATCAGCGAACCGATGAATACGGCGGCAGCCTTCTCAACCGTATCCGTCTTGCCAGTGAGGTATCCGCTGCTGTACGTGCCGTATGGCCGAAGGAGTGGCCGGTATTCGTGCGTATCTCAGTCACCGACTGGGCCGACGGTGGTTGGACCGCAGAGGAGTCGGTGCAGCTCGCCCGACATCTCCGCTCACTCGGCGTCGACGTAATCGACTGTTCATCCGGTGGCCTTGCAGCGCATCAGAAGATCGTCGGAGGCCGTGGTCTACATGTTCCGTTTGCCCGCCGAATTCGCGACCAGGCCGATATTGCAACGGCGGTGGTCGGGATGATTACCGATGCACAGCAGGCCGAGTCGATTGTTGGAGACGGCGATGCCGACATGGTACTTCTCGGGCGCGAACTCCTGCGTAACCCGCACTGGCCATTGCTCGCCGCGCATCAGCTCCATACCGAAGGCTCCTGGCCGCCGCAATACGTGAGAGCCCGACCGAAGTGATCAGATCCCGGCAGAGCGGGATCTGAGTCCCTATGCCCTCACACCACCCAGTCTGCAGATGTGTCGCCACTCTGCCTTCCTGACTGGAACCACCGACAGACGGCCAACACGAATCAGGTCCATCGCCGTCAGCAGCGGATCCGCCTTGAGGTCGTGCAGTGTCACCGGGCTCCTGAACGCACACACCGCCCTCACATCTACCATGAACCAGGTTGGGTTTGCGGGATCCGATCGGGAGTCGTAGTACGGGTGTGACGGATCAAGCGCTGTGGTGTCGGGATATCCCTCGCTCACCACCTCACACACACCAACGATCGCCGACGGCTGCAGGTTGGAGTGATAGAAGAAGCATCGATCGCCAGGCTTCATGCCATCGCGCATGAAGTTGCGTGCGGAGGTATTGCGAACGCTGTCCCAGCAGGTCGTCTCGCCGGGTGCTTCCTGCAGATCACTGAAAGAGAACACGTCGGGCTCGGACTTAATGAGCCAGTAACGACGCTCGCCACGGGTACGGGCAGCAAATGCCTCCGGCCACGCGCCATCCGCATGACGCGCCTGTGGCTTCACCCGTTCCTTCGACGGCAGCGGCTTTCTTGCTGTCATCATCAGTTCATGCAACACCCGCCTGCACCACAACCCATCGAAGGCAAGGTGCTGTCCGATGGCACCGCGCAGGCATCACCACCTATACCGTTGGTGAACATCACAAGGCCACCTGACAGAACCCGGCGCACGGGCTTGCCGCTTTCAGGATGGGTTGCAAGCGGTTCGTCCGACATCGACTGGCGGACTTCGAAGCGTACCGGCTGCTCCCCCTGCACCGAGGGAATCGTTTCATAGATGTAGACGGGCATACACCCAAGATATGCGGTACATTCGCGTAATGCCTGCACTCTCCGTTCAGGCAGTCGTCGGTTTCATGCCCCCGACCGCTCTGTCCGGCGCCATCCTGCTGGCTGTCCCCATACCGCTTCCGACCCAGGAGACGGACCTGGCGCAGAGGGTCGAGAGCATCTTCGCAACCTGAAACAATACTTATGGACCCCGGCTGCGCCGCGGACGTGGCCCGAGATCGGATGACGTCGATCGAACGGAGCGACAGTATGGCCGACATAGCCGGCGAGCGCCCGATGACCCCGGCACCGTCCTCGAATCGGAATTCGGTTGCCAAACGGTTCACAGCAATGGCGGTGATGCTTCGGGTGAGCGATAGCAGGCTCGCGCGCGACGATTGCACGCACACCGTGCCTGGGTTGGCGCAGGCCTCCCGGCGTGCTGGCGACGGCAGACACATCGACATGCCCAAGGACAACATCATTGCCGCCGGCTGACCTATCACAACCAGTCGGTGACGGGCTGCGCTGGAACAAGTAACTCCCGAAGAAGGTGCCTGGGACATCCGTGGTGGATTCGATGACGAAGCAGGTGCGCGTCAACGATGGTACCGAGATCTCATACGCCCTCGGTCTCATGATCGGCAGCTATCGCGGAATGCGTCAGATCGCCCATTCCGGATCGACTGCCGTATGTTCCACCGCATAGCCCGCACGTTATCCGGAGCCTGATGATCTCTCGGTTGCCGTTCTCTCCAATGAACCAGACGCCAATGCCACCGGATACACGCACAAGATCGTTGATCTGCTCTACCCTGGACTGCCACACTCCCCGGCACCTTTCACGGTAGCGGCCGATCCTGGAGCGTTCCCGCAATGGCGCGGACTGTATGAAGATTCACGCTGACACGCGGCCATCCGCGTGGACACGGCCCGCGGACTGTTACGCCAGGACAGTACCCCCATGACCGCGTTGCGTTGTGGCGCATACCTTGCGTACAGCCAGCGTGCCGGTCTCAGCCTGGACTCAAGCAGCCGGACGCGCACCATCTGCACGAGCGAGGGCGACCCGGTGGTATACACCTGGCATGCCGGGGCAACATGGGTACCAACGCCAGGAGAGGTGGGTACCTATACCGGCCGGTACAGGAGCGATGAAATAGGAACCCCCTTCACCGTGGCTGTTGACTGAGGCATACTCGCACCGGGTTTGCGTGCCGGCGCTGTGGATACACGCACAGCGACGTTCCCTGATGCCTTCCGGAATCGGAACAATGCCGTGGGGTCCACCCGCGACAACAGCGGCAGGGTGACCACCATGTACTTCGGCGCCTCGCGCGTCCGGGATTTCGTATCGGTGCGCATCCGGTGACCAGCACAGGGCAGTCGCTGTATGGTGCCGCTGCCATCAATGATCAGGCACTGTCTCTTCTCAGTCCGTTAGATTCCGACTGTCGTTTCCCTTCCTGCAGCGAGGATACATCCCATGTTGCGCCGGCTCTCTTTGCCAATTGTCCTGGCCCTATACAGCGCCTGCTCGGGTCAGCACACGATTTCTGACAAGTCCACCTCCGGGGTCGATGTGTCACTGGCCTCGACACAGACCAGCCAGAGTGGGGCGTTGGACGCCGCCATGGATGATCACACTGAACACATGGGCATTGGCGATCCTGGGGCATCAGGTACCGGAGGCGCGACAACAGTACAGGACGTCCGCCTTCCTCCTTCCAACAATGGCGCACTCGAACGTGTCAGGAACACTCCGCGTCACGGTGAGTGGGTGAAGATCCCCATGAGCGGAACGCGCGACACGCTCATGGCCTGGGTGGTCTTTCCGTTCTCCAGGACCAGCACAGAGAAAGCGCCCGTCGTGGTAGTGGTACACGAGATCTTCGGACTGAGCACATGGGTAAGAGGTGTCGCTGATCAGACAGCAGCTGACGGTTTCATTGCAATCGCTCCTGATTTTCTGTCCCGCGTACGCGGTGGCCCGAGCGCCGTAGAACTCGATGCGGATTCCGCCCGTCGCCTCATCGCAGGAGTCAACACCGACGAACGCAATCGAATGATCAGTGCGGCGGCCAACTATGCAATGATGCTGCCAAGTGCGCAGCAGAAATACGCTGTCATCGGTTACTGCTGGGGTGGCCAGACGGTGTGGGCGCACGCAGTGAACGGTGGAGTGAAGGGCTACTCGGGGGGGGTGGCATTCTATGGTGCACCGTACACACGGGGAGGCACACCTGCTACTGCCACTGCGGCAGCTGTGCCGGCATCGGTGGATACCGACTCACTGGCCAGGATCAGCAAGCCGGTGATGTTGCTCAACGGAAGCAAGGACGCGCGCATTGGTGCACTTATGCCGGCGATTGAGACAGCCATGAAGGCGGCCGGAAAGACCTACGAAGGGCGCAACTACGAAGGTGCTGTTCACGGATTCCTCCGGGCCCAGGCCGACCCGAAGCCCAATCGAGACACCACAGAAGAAGCCGCCAATCTCGCTGCAACCAGGGACGCATGGCCACGAACGCTGGAATTTCTGCGCCTCAACTTCCGGTAGCAGACAGATTCAGGATGCCCAATCAGAACACGCCGTCAAGGCTTCAACTGCCGGCAATGCCGGTACGTCTTCCACAGAGGGTGCTCGTAACCGGTGGCGCCGGCTTCATCGGCAGCGCACTTGTCTGGGCACTCAACCAGCATGGAGTAAGGAGCATAGTCATCGCCGACCGACTCGGGAATGACGAGAAGTGGAGGAACCTCGTTCCACTTCGTTTCGAGGACTACCTGGAAGCGGATGAGCTGCAGGAACGCATGGCCAGCAATTCCCTGGGCGATTTCGATCTGATTCTCCACATGGGTGCCTGCTCGGCAACAACTGAAACCGACGCCACCTACCTGGCCAGGAACAACTTCGGATTCACAAGACAACTCGCCGCCTGGGCACTTGGACGTGGCACGCGGTTCGTGTATGCATCCAGCGCGGCAACGTATGGAGACGGATCAAGCGGAATGGACGATTCCGACAGCTCGGAAGAGTCACTCGCACGCCTGCGCCCACTCAACGCATACGGTTACTCGAAACATCTCTTCGACCAGTACGCAGCACATGCCGGAATCCTGCACAGAGTGGTGGGCCTCAAGTTTTTCAACGTTTACGGGCCCAACGAAGCCCACAAGGGCGACATGCGTTCGCTGGTGCACAAAGCCTTCGGGCAGATAATCGACTCCGGCACTGTGAAGCTGTTCCGATCCCACCGTCATGACTTCCGGGATGGTGAACAGCGACGGGATTTCCTGTACATAAAGGATGCCGTGGCTATGACGCTCCATCTGGCCATGGCGCCCGATGCCGGCGGACTGTACAACATCGGCAGTGGCACTGCTCACTCGTGGCTCGAACTGGTTGGTGCGTTGTTTGCCGCTCTCGGACGTGAACAATGCATCGAGTTCATCGATATACCGGAATCGATTCGGGCGAAATACCAGTACCACACCGAAGCCAGGATCGACAGGCTGCGTTCAGCGGGATACAGCGCCCCGGCCACAAGACTGGCGGATGCAGTGAGGGATTACGTACAGGGTTATCTCATGGGCGATCGTCGCCTTGGCGACTGACGTCGCACAGCATGTGACCAGACGCCTGGCGCCACTGATTGTCCTGATGGTGCTGACGTCCTGCTCGGAGCAGCCAGGCAACGGGGACGCGGCATCGACTCTGCGGTGGGGCGGTGATGCTGAAGGGGGTGCTCCATTCGTGGAAGCAGACCCGGCTGATCCCCATGTGGTACGCGGATTCGATGTAGAAATTGCAACCATGATGGCTGAAGGACTCGGACGCAGAGCACAGTTCGCCCAGGTCAGCTGGCCGGCAATTGAACAGTCAGTCGCGCGTGGTGATTTCGACGTGGGCCTGTCGGGGATCGAGGATCGACCGGAACTCCACAAACGCCTCGCAGTCGGTATACCGTACTTCGAGTACCGCGAGGTGCTGGCTGTCAGACCTGCAGACTCCACGCGTTTTCGCACACTTGCCGATCTCGCCCGGTACAGGGTTGGCACACTGGGATCGACGCAGGCCTACAAGATTCTGCTTGAGGCGCAGCGCTCACACAGAGTGGTGCCCGTCTCGTACGACGATGATGTCCATCCCTACGAGGATCTGGTGGCTGGGCGGGTGGACGCCGTGCTCCTGGATCATGTCATTGCCAACCGTGCACTTCGTCGCACACCCGGATTCATCGTTCTTCCCACACCCGTGGCGATTGGGCACTACGTGGCGGTGTTCTCATTCCACCAGAAGGCACTTCGCGATTCGGCTGACGCAATTCTCAGCGCCAGGCTCCTTGACGGCACACTCGAGAGCGTGTTTCGCCGATGGGGTGTGTGGGATGATGCGCAGGCACAATATCAGAAAAAGCTGATCGCACAGATACGGCAGTCCCGGATATCGGGAGAGCGCCCGGGTGATCGCATCACCACTCCATCCACACCTTCCGGTACATCCTCGGCAACAACTGGTGCATATGTTCCCGCACTGTTCAGGGCAGCTCTGATCACTCTTGCCATTTCCGTTGCATCCATGCTGCTGTCTGTGATCATTGGCGCACTGATAGCGAGTGGCCGTGTGTATGGCGGATCGACCCTGCGCATGTCACTCACGATCTACGTGGAAGTAGTGCGCGGTACACCGGTTCTGCTGCAGTTGTTCGTACTTTACTACGGACTCAGCAATGTGGTGCGCCTGCCTGCACTTCTGGCTGCCGTACTGGGCCTGGGCCTCAATTATGCGGCTTACGAATCAGAGATATATCGCTCGGCACTGCAGGCAATCCCACGGGTGCAGCTCGAGGCAGCACGCGTTCTGGGGCTCTCCGAGTGGCAGACGCTGCGACTTGTTCGTGGCCCGCAGGCTCGCCGCCTTGCCCTCGCTCCCATGACCAAAGATTTCGTGGCTCTGCTCAAGGATTCATCACTGGTGTCCGTCATTACCGTGGTCGAGCTCACCAAACAGACAGCCATCTATGCCACAAATATCGGAAGCTGGGTAGTGCCTGGACTTCTGTGCGGAGCGATCTACCTGCTGATGTCACTTCCGCTCTCGCATCTGGCACGCCGGATCGAGGCCCGCTGGAGCGTGCAGCCATCGTGAGCACCTGCGCGCTGCGGTTCGAACGGGTGACCCTCTCACGCGCAGGACGTATCATACTCGACGGCATCGATATCTCAGTGCCTGCAGGAGAGGTGTGGGTACTCATGGGTGTCTCCGGGGCCGGCAAGAGTACCGTGCTGCGGGCGGCAATCGGACTCGAAGCCTTCGACAGCGGTCGGATAACCGTCGGCGATGTAGCGCTGAAGCCCGGTCGAACGCCCGGCGAGTCCAGGCTGCGTGTCCTCAGACGGCAAGTAGGCATGGTATTTCAGCAACCTGCTCTCTTCAATCACCTGACAGTGCTGGAGAATGTCACTCTGGCCCCTGTTCACACCGGATCAGCTGCACCCAATGAAGCGCGTGCCATCGCGTTGGAGCTGCTCACTTCACTTGGAGTGGCTCAACGTGCCGCTGCATACCCCGAGCGACTGTCGGGAGGAGAGGCACAGCGTGTCGCGATCGCCCGTGCACTGGCATGCAATCCACCGCTGCTCCTGATGGACGAACCCACCGCCGCGCTTGATCCCGCACGACGCGGATCGCTCACAGACGGACTTCGCAAGCTCGCACGCAGCGGCCGGACACTCCTGATCACCACACACGACGCAGTGTTTGCACGTTCCGTGGCAGACCGGGTAGCAGTACTGTCCCAGGGCACAATCGTGGAATGCGCCGATGCACGCAGGGTTCTGGATTCGCCATCGCATGATGCTACCCGGGAACTGCTGCGTGATGCATCACTCGAATGAAATCCCTGCCTCAACCTGCAGCCGGCACGCTCCTACCGCCGCTCAGCTGCCGCGAGCCCAGTGGTAAACACCTGCGTAGTGCTTTGCAGCTGTGGCCCATCCGTGGTCTTCTCTCATGCCGCGCTCACGCAGAATCCGCCAGCTCACCGGATCTCCATAGGCTACGAGTGAGCGCCTGATGGCATCAAGGAAATGACCCGCTTCATACGGATGGAAGCGGAAGCCGTTTCCCTCCCATCCCTCCCGTACGGTATCTGCCAGTCCGCCCGTGGCTCGTACCACCGGGACACTTCCATACCGCAATGCAATGAGCTGACCCAGCCCGCATGGCTCGAAACGGGATGGCATGAGGAAACAGTCACTCCCTGCGTAGATCTGCTGAGCCAGCACAGTGTCGAATCCGATTGTCACGGCCACACGCTCCGGGTTGTGGAAGGCAATCCGCTGGAATGCCTCCTGAAGATGCGGCAGACCGGAACCAAGAAGGACCAACTGAGCGTTCGTCTGCTGCAGCAGCCACGGCATTACGGCGTGCAGAAGTTCAAATCCCTTCTGTTCCACCAGACGCGATACCACACCAAGCAAAGGTCGTGACGGGTCAACCTGCAGTCCCGTGCGCGACTGGAGTGCTTCCTTGCAAATGGCCTTTCCACCCATGT
>CAYSKN010000044.1:5025-16502 GCA_964431565.1 uncultured Gemmatimonas sp. | reverse complement strand
CAGGGGTTTGTGGAGTACGAGCCATATCGAGGCGTGCAGCTCACAGCAACAGGCAAACGGGCGGCCCTTCGTACTATCCGACGCCATCGCGTTCTCGAAACCTATCTTTCGCGCATGCTCGGGTATCTTTGGGATGAGGTTCATGATGAGGCAGAACGGCTGGAGCATGCTGCATCAGATACTCTCATCGAACGGATGTCATCCGTACTCGGGCATCCGCGATCAGATCCGCACGGTGCACCTATTCCCAGGGCTGATGGCACCGTGGACGAGAGTCCTCATCTGGCACTCGCTGATCTCGCGGTAGGACAGTCGGCGTACGTGACCAGAGTGAGTGATCGTAACCCATCACTTCTGCGATACCTGGCCGGCATATCACTGCAGCCAGGTGCTCATGTTTCGCTGGTGGCACGGGCCCCATTCGAAGGCCCACTCACGCTGCGGATCGGGAATGCCGAACATGCGGTGGGGCCTGCCCTGGCCGCGCAGGTGGTGGTGGAGCTTTCCTCGGCCAGTGATGGCGCGATACCTGTGCAGCGCGGCTCGTCGACCCGGACCGCGCCACGGCGACGTCCCGGAAAGAGATAGGCCAGGCAGCACTGGCAGTCGCGCCGATCCTCGCTCGGCGGTCTATGTTAAAGGCATGACAACGCTTACTCCACCACCCGCACCCGCCGATGCTGCGCTCCGCCTGATCAGGGGCGAATCCGTGGCTCCCCACGATATCCTCGGTGCTCACCCGTTGTCAGTGAACAATATCGATGGCGTGGTTGTACGCGCGTGGATACCACGCGCGCGCTCAATCAGCGTGCTGACTGATGATGAGAGTGCGGCAATGGCACGTGAGCAAACTGGCATCTTTTCGGTGTTCCTTGCTGATCGCAGCGTTCCGCTGTCTTACCGCCTTGCAGTGACTGACGATGACGGGCAGGTCCGCCTCATGGATGACCCGTATCGGTTTCTGCCAACCATGGGCGATATCGACCTTCACCTGTTCAACGAAGGCAGACACCTGCGGCTCTGGGAGAGGATGGGGGCCCATGTGAGAACCGTGGACGGAATTGCGGGGACCGCGTTCAGCGTCTGGGCACCCAATGCCGCGCGCGTGAATGTCTCGGGTGACTTCAATCGATGGGACGGCAGGGCTCACACCATGCGGAGCCTGGGTTCGAGCGGTGTCTTCGAGCTGTTCATACCCGGCGTGGCGGCAGGGGCACTCTACAAGTACGAGATCAGGACACAGCAGGGCGCGCTGAGGGTGAAGACGGATCCATATGCTGCCAAGCTCGAGCAGACGCGGGGCCACGCCTCCATTGTACAGGCGCCGAGCCGTTATCGATGGCGCGATGCGCGCTGGCTTGCACAGCGGGCCGAGACCGATCTGCGTCTTGAGCCGGTACTGATCTACGAGGTACATCTGGGCTCGTGGATACGGGATGAGAACAATCGTGCACTCTCCTACCGCGAGATCGCACCGCGGCTGGCTGCCCATGTGACTTCACTTGGCTTCACTCACGTGGAGCTGTTGCCGGTACAGGAGCATCCGTACGGGGGTTCCTGGGGATATCAGGTGGGTGGCTACTTCGCTCCCACATCGCGATATGGCACGCCGGATGACTTCAGGTTTCTGGTGGATACTTTGCATGATGCAGGAGTGGGTGTTCTGCTCGATTGGGTACCGGCTCACTTTCCCAAGGACGACTGGGCCTTGCGGCGGTTTGACGGGACTGCCTGCTATGAACATGAAGACACGCGGCTTGGTGATCACCCGGAATGGGGGACGCACATCTTCAACTACGGGCGTCACGAAGTCCGGAATTTCCTGCTGGCGAATGCACTCTACTGGATAGAAGAGTTCCATATCGACGGGTTGCGTGTGGATGCCGTCGCATCAATGCTCTACCTCGATTATGGACGGGAAGCGGGACAGTGGCTCCGCAACCGTTTCGGTGGTCGTGAGAACCTTGAAGCTGTCTCTTTTCTCAAACAGCTCAACCACGCGGTTCAGACACTGCATCCAGGCGTTGCCATGATTGCTGAGGAGAGTACATCATGGCCCAAGGTCACCGCACCAATTCGTGAAGGAGGGTTGGGTTTCACGTTCAAGTGGAACATGGGGTGGATGCATGATACGCTCGACTACTTTGGCATAGATCCTCTCTTCCGGAAGGGCGCGCACGACAAGATGACATTCGCCATGTGGTATGAGTACAGCGAACGGTTTCTCAATCCGCTTTCGCATGATGAAGTGGTGCATCTCAAGCGGTCGCTGCTGGAAAAGATGCCCGGGGATATCTGGCAGAAGTTCGCAAACCTCCGCACGCTGATCGGATACTCGGTAACGCGGCCGGGGAAGTCGCTGTTTTTCATGGGTACCGAGCTGGCTCCACATCGTGAGTGGAATCATGATGCGAGCCTCGAGTGGACCCTGCTCAGGGATCCGCGAAGGCGCGGTCTGGTCGATTTCATCACGGCACTCAATGGGCTTTATCGTGTGCATCCATGCTTCTGGCGTGGAGATCACAACCCTTCCGGCTTCCGTTGGATAGATGTGGCAGATCGTGAGCAATCGGTATTGTCTTACCTGCGCCTCGATGGTCAGACAAGCGCACTGGTAGTGCTCAACCTCACGCCTGTTCCCCGCGACGGTTATCGTCTGGGCGTACCGAAGGCAGGGCATTACAGGCTGGTACTCAATTCGGACGCGGTGGCTTTTGGCGGCAGTGGTTATCCGGTACAGGAGGAGGTCAGTTCGGATGCGACGATGTATCATGGTTTCGCGCAGTCCATCACACTGTCGCTCCCCCCACTGGCGATACTCATATTGATGCCGTATGTGACGGTAGAGGAGCAGGATGCTGTGGTATTGCCTGATCCGGCTGATCCGGCGGCAGTGATTCCAGTGGCGATCGTGACGGCCCAGGACGTCGTGCCTCCGAGAGAGAAGCCGCAGGAAGGTGGTCGCGGTGTGTCGCGCAAGCCCAAGGCATCCCTTGAAAAGAAGCGCGTGACCAAAGCCGGATCGTCGGGAACGAAGGCCGGAGGGAGCCGGCGGTCCCGTGTACGCGCGGAGATGGTGAAAGACTCCGATACCCGAAAAGGTGCGGCGCCGCTGCCGGACATACGACCGGCAGCCCAGCCGAAGGCAGCGGCGAAGAAACGGACTGCAAGGGCGCCTGGACCGAAGGAAGTTGGCAAGCGGCGACCGAAGCGACCTGTCGATGCCGATGGTGGGGATGAGCCACCACCGGACGCGGCGAGGGGCGGCGATTGGGAATGACCCGGGCGAAACTCTGGTTGTTTGGTGCGCTTGCGCTCTTGGCGGCGGTCGTATGTGTACGTCTTGGCATATGGCAGTTGCATCGTCTTGAGGAAAGGCGAACTCGGAATGCGCTCGTCAGTGATCGTGGATCGATGCCGGCTCTTGATCTTGCGCCCCTGCTGGATCAGGACACGACGATCATCCATTGGAGGCGGGTCCGGGTTCATGCCCGCGCCGACTATCCGGACGAGGTCGTGCATGCCACGCGTACCCAGAGCGGATCACCGGGTGTTCATCTGCTCACTCCCGTCGAGCCGCTGGATGGGTCGTGGGGTGATACCGCCGTATTGCTTGTGCGTGGCTTCGTCTATTCTGCCGATGCCAGGACAATCGATTATGAGAAGTCCCGCGAGGCGGATACACTGGCACTTGATGCGATCGTGCTTTCCTACCCGCCGGCGCGGGCAGAACGTGTTACTCTGCCTTCTGATCCACGTGCGGTTCGCGTCCTGAATCACGATTCACTCTCACGTATCACCGGTCGGCCGCTTGCGCCGTTCCTCCTGCTTGCACTTGGCGACACTTCCATCGTTGATCTGAGTCGCCCCGCTCGTGTTACGCCACCCTCGCTTAGCGATGGACCCCATCTCTCATATGCACTTCAGTGGTTCGGTTTCGCTCTGGTAGCGCTCGTGGGATTTGCCGCATTCGCACGAAGCAGGGCGGGCACGCGAAAGTCGTGATTCTGTAGCGGGAACACCGACCGCGGCAATGGATGCTCAGGAGGAATGGAAGCCGTGTACTGGGCGTCGGCAGAGGCGTATGCGTCCGGCACCTTGCCCGCGATTGCCCGATCGCTGTCTGGAGGATCTCAGAGCAGGGTGCCGCGCAACAGGACGTACGCCACACTGAAGTAAATGCTGATGCCCGCTACGTCCACGAGCGTGGCTACGAACGGTGCCGATGCACTTGCGGGATCGAATCCGAGGCGGCGCAGAACGAAGGGGAGCATGGAGCCGGTCAGTGAGCCAAAGGCCACGACTCCCACCAGCGCCATTCCAACGGTGAGGGCGATGAGCAGGTGGTGCTCCCCGTAGTGATAGAGACCGAGTGTATGCCACGTGAGAATACGCGTTATGGCAAGTACGCCGAGAATGATGCCAAGTATGATGCCGGCCGGAAGCTCGCGCAGCACAATCCGCCACCAGTCTCTGAGTCGTACCTCACCGAGTGCCATGGCCCGTATGATGAGTGAGGTGGCCTGCGATCCGGAATTGCCACCCGAACTGATGATCAGCGGTACGAACTGGGCAAGCATGGTTGCCTTGTCGATATCCGTCTGGTAATGCGCCATGGCCGATGCAGTGAACATCTCACTGATCGCAAGTGCCGAGAGCCAGCCAGCCCGCTTACGCACGTTCTGCCACAGAGTCACCTGCATATAGGGCTCTTCGAGCGCCTCCATGCCACCGAACTTCTGTGTGTCCTCTGTCTGCTCCTCCTGAATAATGTCGATGACGTCATCCACCGTCACCACACCAAGCAACCGGCGATCCTGATCGACCACGGGCAGTGCCACAAGGTCGTAGTCGGAAGTCAGTTGCGACACTTCCTTCTGTGGTGCGTCAGGTGCCACGCTGACCACGTCCGTCCATGCATGCTCATATATCCGCGAACCTTCGGGAGCTGCTAGGAGCTCGCGCAGTGAGAGAACCCCGCGCAGGCGTCCGCTTGCGTCCATGGTGTAGATCGTGTACATCGCCTCACGACGTCCTGCCCGCGCCATCGCACGAACGGCCAACAACGACTTCTCCACGGTCATCGTCTCTTCCACCGACACGAACTCAGTGGTCATTAGTCCGCCCGCCGTGTGCGGATCGTACTGAAGAAGTCGTTCAATCTCGGCCTTGGCCGCCGGTTCGAGTTCCTGCAGGATCTCGTCCGCGGTCTCCTGATCGAGCTCGTCGAGCGCATCCGCGCGCTCATCCGGAGTCATCTCGGCGACGATCTCGGCAGCGTGCTGTGGAGGCAGTTCCTCCAGCACGATGGTACGGAGATCCTCGTCGAGGTATTCCATCACCTCGGCCGCCCGTTCCCGGGAGAGCGCCGCCAGGAATGAATGCACCTGTGCCTCCGGCAGGGCCTCGGCCACGTCAGCGAGGTCGGCCGGGTGCATCTCTTCCGTCTGTGGTCCGATGCTCTCCGGATTCTCCTCCAGCAATTCGAGGAGGTCCGGAATGATCAGCGCCGCAAGCGGGTGGTCCTTGTTGGTGCGTGGGGTCATGAACAAGGGGCGGCGGTCTGGCGGGCAAGTTAGTACCGGCCCGGCAGACTGAAAAGCGGTCAGGACTATTGGGACATTCGGACCTGCGATTCGGCAGAGAGGTCCGGCGTCATGTCGATGGCTACGGGCTTCGCCGGACCGGCGACATCAGAGACCCTGAGGCGTCCAGGACTCCTGACGCAATGACCGGGGCGTCACTCCGGCAGTGGCAAGGACATCAGCGAGTGCTTGTTCGTCCACCGGGAACTCGGTCTCCAGCACCGCGCCGTCCAGGGACACACTTGCCGTCACTATTCCGGGCAAGGCTGTCAACGCCGTCCATGCAGCTCTCACTGCATAGACCGAGGCGAGACCATCAATCTCCACGTACGCACGATAGTGTGGCATCTTTCCACTCTCGGTAAAATTATCACTATTCGGAAGCGATACGCACTGTCGGTATGACGTGTGGTCCGCACCCGTTCACAGCCAACTGCCGCCTGTCACATGCCCGGTATTGCCTTCTTCGGATTGGGAGCCATCGGAACACCGATGGCCCGACATCTTGCCGGCGATGAATATGATCTCGTGGTCTGGAACCGAACCACGTCCGTTTCCAGAGCATTCGTCGACGCAACTGGCGTGCGACTGGCAGTTACACCTGCAGAGGCCGCTCGTGGCCGCGATATCATGATCACCTGTCTGCCAGTGTCGGCTAATGTTGAGGCACTGCTGGACGGGTCGGACGGGTTGCTGTCCACGGCAGCTCCCGGATCTGTTGTTGTGGACTGCACCTCAGGAGATCCTGCCACCTCCAGACGGATCGCAAGACGTCTGGCCGAAAAAGAAATTGGGTTTCTTGACGCTCCGGTTTCCGGCGGCGTGACGGGTGCGGAGAGTGGTACACTGACGATTATGGTGGGTGGCGACGAAGCTGTGCTGGAACGTGTACGTCCGGTGCTCGCGCGTCTCGGCAGTCGCATCGTGCACTGTGGAGGGATCGGCGCTGGTGACGCGCTCAAGGCTGTCAACAATGCGCTGCTGGCAATGCACCTATGGGGTGCGGCAGAGGGCCTGGTAGCGCTCGAAAAGGCAGGGGTAAGGGCGGATCTGGCTCTCGATGTCATCAACAACTCGAGCGGACGGTCCAATGCCAGCATGAACCTCTTTCCTGCGCGTGTACTGACCAGGGCATTCCCTCGCACGTTTCGCCTGGCTCTGCTCGACAAGGATGTCGGCATCGCAGCCGATATTGCGCGTGAACAGAAGATCTTCTCGCCCTTGTTGCAGCTCACATCGGAAATGATGCGGCAGGCTCGTCGTGAGCTGGGTGAGGAAGCGGATCACGTTGAGGTGGTCAAGGTGGTCGAGCGGCTTGGTGAAGCGATAATTGGCGCGAAGCCGGAAACCGCGGACCGGGCATGAACCGGTACGATGCGGCCCATGGCGCAGGGCAGACTGGATGGCGGGTTGTCTCAGTGGAGCGGATACGTGCGCAGTTTCCCGCGCTCGCCAGGCGTGAGGGTCAGCACACTGTCGCGTATTTCGATGGTCCGGGCGGGACACAGGTGCCGCGTTGCGTGGCAGACGCCATGAGCGACTACTTGCTGCATCACAATGCGAACACACACTGGTCTTATCCGACCAGCGTGGAGACCGACGATCTCCTGCTGCGTGCACGAACAGCGATCGGTGATTTTCTTGGAGCCGCAGCGGATGAGGTCGCTTTCGGTGCCAACACCACCACATTGCTCTTTCACATTGCCCGCGCGATAGGACGGGATCTCAGTGAAGGTGATGAGATAGTGGTCACCGAACTGGATCATCACGCAAATGTCGCACCCTGGCAGGCGCTGGCGCGTGAACGTGGAGTGGTGCTTCGCTGGCTGCCACTCGACACCGAAACATTCCGGCATGAGGAGGGTGCACTGGTGCGTCTCCTCTCTCCGCGCACCAGGGTTGTAGCCATCGGCGCGGCATCGAATGCACTGGGCACGGTGAGCGATGTGGGCAGCATGGTGGCGATGGCCCGTGCAGCAGGCGCCGTCACCGTAGTAGATGCCGTTCACTACGCCCCACACCATCCCGTTGATGTTGCTGCCATTGGCGCTGACTTCCTCCTGTGCAGCGCGTACAAGTTCCATGGTCCACATGTGGGAGTAGTTCATGGCCGCACAGAAGCGATTGAGACGCTGGATCTCCCAGCACTCGAACCGGCACCCGACTGGGTTCCCGAATGCCTGGAAACTGGCACCCAGAACCATGAGGGAATCGTGGGAACTGCGGCCGCAGTGGATTTCCTGGCTGCTCTCCTGGAGCTGGATGAGGATGAGGATGCGAATGGCAAACAGGCTGGCTTTGGCCGACGAAACCGTCTGTTGCACGTTATGGCTGAACTGGAGCGGCGTAGCGAGGTGCTGTTTGTCCGCTTGTGGGATGGCTTGCAGCAGGTCGACGGTGTGACGCTTTTCGGGCCTCCGCCAGGTACTCCCCGCACTCCCACGCTGGCATTTCGTGTCCGCGGCTGCAGCAGCGAGAGGACCGCCCGCGCACTGGTTCCGTACGGATTATTCCTGTCGCACGGTGATTTCTATGCCACCACCGTTGCACGCAGGCTGGGGCATGCACGTGACGGATTTGTTCGTGCAGGATGCGCCTGCTATACCACGGAGGACGAGGTGGATCGCCTTGTGGATGCAGTGAGTGTACTTGCGCGTGGAGCGAGCTGAGTGCGCTGGACCAGTGGTAACCTGCGACAGATGAGGGCGGCCGGTGCCATGACGCGCATTTCTCTGGGCGTGGTGTCGCTTGGCGCGATGTTGACGGGCTGCTCGGTATCCAGGCAGGACCGGCACGCCTTGCCCACCGCGGAGTTTCTTTTTTCGGCCGGTGACTCCACCTACTGGGTGCAGAGCGGAGGTGAGGGAATGCGGGTGCGCAGTGCTCCCATTCTCCTCACCAGTGTCGATGGACGCCTCTTTGAGATATTCACGAGTGGGGAAGGTGCGGAATACGATGATGCATCGTTCTCGACGGTGAGACTCTGGGCCCGTGTCTTGCAGAACAAGGACAGCATCCTGCTCTTTTCCGACAGCACTGTGATGCGCGAACTGCGTAGCTGGCGAAGGCGGCACCCGCGCGAGAGCGAGATTGACCCCGCAGATCAGGAGCTGATTGATGACCCGCTCACCGTCGTTCAGGACGATATCGATATAATCGATGTGCATGGACCGTACCTGACGTTCGAACACCTGCTCAACGTCGAGATGGAGGGCGGTCAGTGGCATGTGCATGAAGGCAGGCGTTACGTGCTTGACGTACGCTCGGGGCGTCTCATGAGTCTTGCCGAATTACTTGGCGATGCGGCTGCAGCACGCATCATGACCACTGCACGCGAGTCACTCGCGCATCTCATTGATTCGATTCGCATGATTGGGAACAGTGGTGATCAGCGTGCACTCGATGCGATTGAAACGCTTGACAGTTTCGCATTTGATCCGACTTCGTTCGGTATCACTGATCTGCACCGAGACCCAGCTGTAGCGTTCATGGTTCCGGGACATGACTCGGATGGCAGCGCCCTGGCGCTGAGTCTGCCACCGGTTGCCGTGAAGGAACCTGTCTGGTGGGGCCAGGTGAGGCTCACTCTCCCGGAGTGGAATGCCGACTCCACGGTAGTGCGCTGGGATCGTGGCCAGTATGTGGTTTCGGCGCGACCCACTGCCGGCGGCGATGTGCTCGCTCTGGTGTTGTCCGCGCGAATGGGAGCGGGTACACAGCGCGAGTGGCCTGTTGCCACGGTTGTTTCACCAGCCTATCAGTTGATTGCGCTCGAGTCTCCACCTCTCGACAGTATCACCAGGGCAGCGCTGGCCCGTGCCTTCGATATTTCAACCGCACTTGATGGCATGGTTCCACGGGCATTGCTGCATCGTGGTGCGCCAGGGCGCCTGTTCCGTTATTCATCATGGCGATGGCAGCAGGCATCGCTCCCGACTTCAACATCATCGCCACCTCATGACTGATCGTGCCGTACGTCCCGTTTCCGCTTCACAGCACGTAACGAGCGAACTGATAATGCCGCATGATGCGAATATACTAGGGCATGCATTCGGTGGTACCATTATGGCGATGGTAGACAAGGCAGCAGCCGTGGCGGCCTTCCGGCATGCGCGCACGGCGTGCGTTACGGCATCAATCGACCGCGTCGATTTTCGCGAGCCGATTCATGTGGGGGATCTGGTAACCTGCAAGGCATCGGTGAACTACGTTGGCACCAGCTCGATGGAAATCGGAGTGCGCGTAGAGGCCGAGGATCTGATCGGCGGCAATTTGCGACATACCAATACCTCCTATCTCACCTTTGTGGCCGTGGACAGGAATGGACGTCCTGTGCCGATCGCACTCGTGAAACCCGAAACGCCCGAGCAGGAGCGACGCTACCAGGCCGCCCAGGCGCGCCGTCGCCGTCGTCTTGAAGAGAGACAGGCTGAGGCGTCAGGGCGGGAGTGATGCGGTTGCAGAGGGTGCGTCTGCGGCTTCTTCGGTGAGCGTCAGTTCGATTTCCAAGCCGTCCCGGGCGATAAGCAGGTCCGGAAAAATGCTGCGAGCTTCCCGCTCGAGCTCGCGGGTATCCCGCGAGTATCGCGCGGAGATATGTGTGAGCACGAGGCGGCGGGCACCTGCCTGACGTGCAATCCGTGCGGCCTCGCTCGCTGTGGAATGCCCTGTGTCTACGGCCCTGGGGGCATCTTCGTCGGTAAAGGTGGCTTCGTGAATGAGCAGGTCCGCATCGCTGGCAGCGGTGATGGTGCTCTCGCACGGACGGGTGTCGCCCGTGATGACCACTCGACGACCTCGCCTCCGCTCACCCACGAGAACCGAGGGATCGATTATGCGCCCGTCTTCGAGCCTGATAAGTTCTCCCCGGTGAATGCGGCCCCATAGCGGCCCCTCTGGTATCCCCAGTTGTCTCGCCAGCTCCGGGTTGAAGCGCCCTCGCCGCTCCTCTTCAACCAATGCATACCCCAGTGAGGCCGTTCCGCGATGGTCGACGGCGAACGTTTCGATGCGGTAGTCGTCGCGCCGGATACTGGCCCCCGGTTCCAGTTCCTCAATGTCAACCCGAAATGTTGCAGGTTCACCACCAATGCTGATGCATTGACGCAGCGTTCTTGCTGTGCCACGGGGGGTCCAGAGACACACTGGCTCCGTTCTGCCTTGGAGGGCCATGGTGCGAATCAGGCCGGTAATGCCAAGCAGGTGATCCAGATGGGCGTGAGTGAAGAAGATATCTGTCAAGGCAAATGAGGTGCCGTAACGCATCATCTGCCGCTGGGTCCCCTCGCCACAGTCGAACAGCAGCGTCTCGCCCTCGCGGACTACAGCAATGGAGCTGAGCCCCCGCTCGACCGTGGGTCTGGAGGCTGCAGTGCCAAGGAAACGGACAAGAAATGGCATGATCCGAATATAGAGGTGCCACCTGCAGGCGAGGCATGGTACTTGCACCTCTGCCATTCAGCAGTTGAATAGCAATAGCCAGTTGCGGTGCTGGTGTCTTGGCGTTGACGGCCCGCCGTGTGGTCGGCGTCGGCGTGCAGCATTCACTTCAGACGTCCGGACAGCCGGGGGCATATGACCGGAAAGAGCCGACGCGGTTTCGCGTCGATGGACTCGGCGCGTCAGCGCGAGATAGCTGCCAAGGGTGGACGTGCCGCTCACGAGAGGGGGACGGCTCATGAATGGTCACCCGATGAAGCCCGTGCAGCAGGGCGCAAGGGTGGCTTCACCGTCAGCCGTGATCGTGACCACATGGCGACAATTGGTCGTGAAGGTGGCGAGTCACGGAGTGCGGCAGCGCGCCTGGTGCGCTCGGCCAGGCAATCCGAACGTGAGGTGCCCATGCCCGTTGCTCAGGAAGGACCGCGCAAACGGGGGAGATCACCCACCTCG
>CAYSKN010000044.1:0-5015 GCA_964431565.1 uncultured Gemmatimonas sp. | reverse complement strand
GAACGGTGTAGACAGGACGCCAGCTGCTCATGGAGTATCGAGCAGCACAGCGAGTCGGGATTCGTCGATGTTCCTTCCGCTCACCATCGCCACGACCGGGCCTTTCAGCTGGTCGACGAGGCCGTAGCGAAGGGCAGCCGTGGTGACCGCACCTGCGCCCTCCACCGTCATCCCCGCAGTGCGATGGATCCAGGCGATGGTCTCTCCGAGTTGAGCCTCCGTTACCAGCACGAACTCGTCGGCGCATTGCTGACCGATATGCAGGGCATCGCTGTCGATCTGGCCCGCCAAACCGTCCGCCAGTGTCGGTGTCACCGGCACCTCGACGACTCTCCCGGCGCGCACGGAATATGTCATGGCGGCGGTCTCCTCACTCTGCACCCCCACGATACGAACATGAGGCGCGAGCACACGCAGCACGGCCCCCATGCCGCCCAGCAAACCACCGCCTCCCGTGCTGACCAGAACGGTAGCCATCTCCGGAATCTGTTCGAGCAATTCCAGAGCTACGGTGCCCTGTCCGGCCAGCAGATCCAGCCCAAGACAGGGATTGATGAAGCACATTCCCTTGCTGCGGGCGTGCGACATGGCCAGTACCATGGCTGAGTCATAGTCGGCGGCTATGTCGCTGACGTGAGCGCCGAGCGCCCGGATTCCCTCCTTCTTCACCCGTGGGGCTGTCTGCGGAACGTACACGGTGGCCGCTACACCGAATTCTCTGGCGGCCCATGCCACGCCCAGGCCATGGTTGCCGGCACTCGATGCTATCACTCCCCTGTGTCTGACATCGTCGGGCAACGCGGCGAGCGCGTTATATGCACCGCGCACCTTGAAGGAACCCGTCGGATTCTCGAGTTCGAGCTTGAGCCTTACGTCACAACCAGTCCGCGTCGACAGGGCGGCGTTGTGTACCAGCCGGCTGAGCGGCATGAATCCGCGTACGCGTGTCGCTGCAATGCGGACAGCTTCAACGGTTGGTATGATGGTTGAGTCGGGAAGCGACATATGGAGATCGGGTGAATGTAACCCTGAAGGTTTGCGTTCAATGATCCGCGGCGTGTCCAGTCCAGGTTCAGTGCTTCGAATCGTATCCTGTGCATATCGGTGGTGGGTCCTGGGGAGAATAGGGCAGCCGTGAGCCGACCGGTGTGTTGCTGCCCCACCATCCATGGGACCGGTGCCCGTGGCTTGACACGACTGCAATGGCGGCTAGCTTCCCGTGTGCGACACACCCGATGGGCCCCGCGCTACCGGAGCGGGGCCATTTTTTTCGGGTTGATGCTCATGGGGCTGTAGCTCAGCTGGGAGAGCGCTGCATTCGCATTGCAGAGGTCAGGGGTTCGAGCCCCCTCAGCTCCATTTCGCAACCCTGATCAGTGGCTTCGTCCCCAGCCTGTCAGCGATTTGCGATTTCGGCAGCCGCAGGGCTCACGTTAGTATCACGACACGTTGTTACTCCGGACCTCTCGGCATCGTCCGGTGTACGTGAAAACGAGCCCGCCGCCGTTCGGTAGGACGGAGAGTTCCAATGACGGCGTGCGAGGCATGTGGTTGAGCCCCCGGTTGCATCAGCAGCCGGGGGCTTGAGTCCTTTCGGAACCTGCGCCTCTGGGTCTGCCTCAGAGCTCCGACAGGTCTGAACGCATGGCACGGAAGACCGTAGCCAGAAATCGGTTCTCCTCCTGCTCCACGGCGCCTGCAAAGTCACTCATCGCGGTGAACCCCAGATTGCCAAGAAAACGCATGATCGGGCTCTCGCGCACTGGCACCTCAAGGCTGCGCCCGGCAAAGGTTTGCCCACCAGGCCCGGCCCCGAAACCGATCCGGAAGGAAATACCGCCGTTCTCGAACAGATGGCGGAGAGGTGAACGTATCAGGCGTCCGGCAACTGGTGGCAGGTGCCACTCAGGCTCGCGCGTGAATGTCAGCGACCACGCGCGTTCCCGTGGCGAGTTGATCTGTACAAACTGGCCGGACAGGCTCGTGGCTCCGGCCGTGAAGAGGCCGAACCGGGTTCGTGCGTCGATGGTGAGCAGCAGTGTATCGGGCATGCTGCGTGCATCGCCATCCAGTGGCTGAAGGCGACCACCATGCGACCTCAGTCTCAGCAATACCCGTTTCTCCTGAATCTGCATGTCTAACCATTCGTTGCCTGCAGCATCGGTGAGGCGGAATCGCGAGCGTGACGATTCCACGTATCTTCGTATGAATCTGGCGAAAGCCGGGTAGCTGCTCTGGATGCGCTCGGCATCGACCCGGAATTGCAACGAGACGAGTGTGGTTCCATCCGGCTGCCTTGCGGTGATGACCGTGTCGAGCAGCATGAGGCGTCCCAGTGCCGTTGTGGTACGTGGGAATGTGCTCCGGTAGTCAGTGCGCAGGGCTGCGGCCGGTCGTTCTGCTGAGAGGAGCAGGGCGCGTGTGATGTCGTCGGCGCGCGCCGGCGGCATTGCGCCGATGTGGTGTAAGACGGACGTATGCCACACGAAGTCGTGTTCCGCTTTCTGTTCGAGTACGATCCGGTGTTGCTGTTCACCAATCGTGGACGGAAGCGGCGCATCCGAACGCGCGGAGAAGACATATTGGTTGTTCACCGGCATGCCCTCCACCAGGAGTTCACGTCTGGCGCCCGCCGTGCTCGAGCGCATACTCGTCCAGAGTGCAGTGTCGTGCACCAGCTTCGATGGCGCCATGGCATAGCGGGCGATTCGCATTCTGGCATTCGCGAACTTTGCGGTGCGCACCACATTTGTGTACCTGTATTCGAACGCGGATGCCAGGGCATCAAGATTGGTGAGTGCCACCCGGTGGTCGTTGCCAGCCTCCAGTACGGGCGCGCGACATCCAGCCGGCATGGAAAGCAGGAACATCAACAGGAGACGGCGCATTGCGACCCGGCTGCAGGAGCGGAGGACAGATGATACTCACCCGTGGACGCACAGTATCTGCCTTCGTACCCCACAGGGTTACATTCAGGTTTCTCCATACCAGAAGATTCAGTGTCAGATTCAGCTCTGCCAGAACCGCTCCAGTCGCCCAGGCGCGACTTCATCCGTGAATTAGTGGCTGACGATGTGGCGACCGGCCGGTTCGGTCGTGACCCTGCTACCCGTTTTCCCCCTGAACCCAACGGGTTTCTCCACCTGGGTCATGCGAAGTCCATCTGCCTCAACTTCGGGATAGCAAGAGAGTTTGGCGGCACATGCAATCTTCGCTTCGACGACACAAATCCTCATACGGAGGACGCCCGGTACGT
Organism: uncultured Gemmatimonas sp.; assembly: GCA_964431565.1. Classification (GTDB taxonomy): domain Bacteria; phylum Gemmatimonadota; class Gemmatimonadetes; order Gemmatimonadales; family Gemmatimonadaceae; genus Gemmatimonas. The sequence continues at coordinate 1,759 of CAYSKN010000044.1, read as the reverse complement.
TGAGGCCATCAGGAAGGATGTGCGATGGCTGGGTTTCCAGTGGGATGCGGAGTACTATGCGTCGGATTATTTTGAAAGGCTCTACGAGATCGCCGAACTGCTGGTACGTAAGCAAAAGGCTTATGTGGATGACCAGAGTGAGGAGGAGATCCGGCGCAACCGTGGTACGGTGACCAGCGCAGGAACGCCGAGTCCGTGGCGGGACAGATCGGCCGAGGAGAATCTCGATCTGCTGCGCCGCATGAGGGCTGGCGAGTTTCCCGACGGGTCTCGTGTGCTGCGGGCCAGGATCGATATGGCTCATTCCAACATGGTCATGCGCGATCCGCTGCTGCTGCGGATCCGGCATGCGCATCATTATCGTCGTGGTGACGAATGGTGCATCTACCCGCTGTACGATTTCGCGCACGGTCTGAGCGATGCGATTGAGGGAATAACGCGTTCACTGTGCACGCTCGAGTTCAAGGATGCACGTGAAATTTACGACTGGCTCGTGCGCGAGGCCGGCTTTGTGAACCCGCCCACCCAGATCGAGTTTGCCCGTCTCGAGCTCGACTACACCGTTCTCAGCAAGCGCAGGCTGCTGCGTCTGGTCAACGAGGGCCATGTGAAGGGGTGGGATGATCCGCGAATGCCCACCATAGCCGGCCTTCGTCGTCGTGGCGTGCGTCCGGAGGCCATACGTGTTTTCGCAGAGACCATCGGTGTGGCCCGCAAGGATGCACGTGTTGAGTACGCCACATACGAGCATGCGGTGCGCAACGATCTCAATATGGAGGTACCGCGTCGTCTCTGTGTGCTCAATCCCCTCAGAGTAGTTCTCACCAATTATCCCGAGGGGCAGGTCGAGCATCTCGAGGCACAGGATTTTCCGCACGACGTGCCGAAGACGGGCGTACGTACCGTTCCCTTTTCACGCGAGCTGTTTGTGGACCGTGACGACTTCATGGAAGATCCACCGAAGAAGTTCTACCGGTTGTCTCCCGGGCGGGAGGTACGCCTGCGTTTCGGCTATCTGATCACCTGCAATGAGATTGTGAAGAACGACGCTGGTGAGGTGATCGAGTTGCGTTGCACCTACGATCCCGCCACACGGAGCGGAAATGCGCCTGACGGACGGAAGGTGCAGGGCACGATCCACTGGGTGAGTGCGGCGCATGCGGCGTCGGTGGAGGTGCGCCTGTACGACCGTCTCTTCGTCAGCGCCAACCCTGATGATGTGGCCGAAGGTGTTGACTTCATCTCGACACTGAACCCTGAGTCACTCGTGGTTATTCCCGATGCCATGGTCGAGCCCGGTGTGTTGATGGATCCTGTGGGGTTGCGGTATCAGTTCGAGCGGGTGGGTTATTTCTACTCCGAGCCGGAGGACAGCACGCCGGCAAGGCGGGTGTTCAACCGGATCGTTGGTCTGCGCGATGGGTGGGCGAGGGAACGGAAGAGGGTCTGATCGCGCGCAGTTCTGTTGCTGAGCAAAGTGAAGAGGGGGGCTGCGATGATACGTAGCCACATCTGCGTGACATGCCATGCTGGCGACTTGCGACGGCAAATCAGGATCTACCCCCGAATGCAGTGTTCCGGCGGCATCTGGTGCAGCTATTGTGGGCGCGCGGGCAATGGCACGTGAACCACCAATTCATCGACAGCTCATCGCGTTGCGCCACTCCCCTACCGTATGGACCGGCGTGCCCTATATTTTGGGGTTCTTCCGTGATTGTGGCTAGATAAGTGACTCCTGCCCCTTAGCTCAACTGGCAGA
>CAYSKN010000043.1:0-16541 GCA_964431565.1 uncultured Gemmatimonas sp. | reverse complement strand
ACCGTATTGGCACCCGAGACCTTCACGAGATCGATGGAAACCGCACGCTCTCCGTTCACCAGTGCCAGTGAACGCTCCTCTGCCGTTCCCACCTCGACACGCGCCACATCATGCACACGTACCGGCTGCCCGTTACGCATGGTTACCACTATGTCGCCAAACTGCTCCGGATCAATGATGCGGCCGGTCACACGCACGATTCTTTCATTTGAACCACTCTCCACTCGCCCGGCCGGTACCTCCATGTTCTGACGCTGGATGGCTCCCATGATCTCCGGAACGGTGATACCCCTGGCCTCGAGCTCCGCTGGCAACAGGTTTACCCTGATCTCGCGCGCAAGCCCGCCGGCAAGACGCACTTCACCGACTCCGTTCACCGACTCCAGCTGCCGGCGTACATCCTGGTCGGCTAGCGTGGTAAGTGATACCAGGGGCATCGTCCGGCTTGAAAGGGCGAGCGACATGATTGCCTCTGCACCAGGATCCATCTTCTGCACAACGGGAGGATCGATATCCTGTGGCAGATCACGCCTGATGGTCTCGATCTTGGTGCGGATATCCTGTGCAGCCACGTCGCCATCGCGATCGAGATCGAACTCCACTATTACCTGCGATACCCCTTCGAGAGAAATGGAACTGATCCGGTCTACGCCCTGCACTGGGTTGAATGCTTCCTCCATGCGCCGCGATACCTCGCGCTCTATGACTTCAGCACTTGCACCGGGATACACCGTCTGCACTGTTACGACAGGAATGTCGACATCCGGGAATTGATCAATCGGGAGTCGACGATAGCCGAAGATACCCAGTACGATCAGACCTGCCATCACCATCGTCGTAAAGACGGGACGGCGAATTGCCAGCCCGCTCAGTCCACCGCCACCGGTCGATTGTGTCGATGACATGTATCAGTTCCTCGCCACCGCGCTGTCAGCCTCACCTGTCGCTGCTGGGGTGGCCGAGGCGTCATCAGCACCGAGAATGCGTGCAGCGGTTCCTTCCCGAAGGCCGACACTGGGTGTGCGAAGTACCTGCTCGCCTGCGCTCACGCCACTCATGACCGCAATCATCCCAGTCGCGTCATCCCGCGCCCCAACAACGACTGCGCGACGAGTGAGCCTGCCATCGACGATCACGAACACCGAACCGCCGGAGCCATCCGCTCCAGCGTCGACGACCGCGGTTGCCGGCACTACGATATGCTTGCTGGAACCCAGGTCGATGCTGCCGCGCGCATACTGTCCACCCACGATACGACCACCGGCGTTTGCCAACTCCACATATACCCCCACCTGCCGCGTACCGGCATCGGCCACGGGATCCATACGGACCACCCGTCCACTGAAGTTCTCGCCGGGGAAGGCATCGAGTGCGAATGCCACTGTCTGGCCGGGACGTACCCGCACGGCATCCGTCACGCCAATCTGCCCCGACAGTTCGAGAACGCGACTGTCCACCACAGTCAGCAACTCATCATTCACACCGACGGGTTCGTCATTCTGCCGGCGCCGATTACTTATGATACCGGCGAATGGTGCAACCACCACCGTGCGAGTTGCGGCTTCCTCGGCACCAGCAGCCTGGGCACGCGCCGCTGCAAGCTGGGCCTGGGCTGCCTCGAAACCCGCCTCGGCACTCTGGCGCTCTATAGCCGACATGGCTCCCGCCGCGAAGAGCGATGTTGCAGCATCGAGCTGCTTGCGGGCAACCGCCACTCCTGCCTCTGCCGCAGCAACCGCTGCTTTCGCTCCCTCGGCCTGGCTCACAACCCCGAGCGCCCTGATGGTGAGAAGTCGCTGGCCTGCCTGAACCCTTGATCCATTATCAACGCGCTGGTCGGCAATTGTACCAGGCACCTGTGCCCTCAACACCGCACGATCCCTGGGCGACAAGGGACCACTCAACGGAATGGAGATACCTATCTCGGCCTCCTCAGCAACAGCTATATCCTCCCGTCCAAGCAATAGAGTGCCGCCATCGGTTGTGGTATCGGCACCATCCGCACCTTTTGGACTGCCGCATGCCGCAACCATGAGAACGGCAACAATCGACGCCAGTGCCCGGACAGGCACCACGCTGAGAACACCACGATATGTGAACGACCCAGGAGTCGACATGACAGAAGAGCGATAGAGAGAACGACGGGCCGAACCATGAAGAATGGGCGGCACAGTTGCATTGGTCGAACCGACAGAGCGACTACCAGCCGCGCCAGTGGACGCGGACAACGAAAGAGCAGCGTCACTTCCTCTACTTTGCACGTACTGATGGTGCGCCGTCGATGTGCGGGCGTGCATCATCAGCGCCTCTGTCCTGTCGGCAGTACAGAGGGTGAACGTCCGAGTGCACGTTCCACAACCGCATCAGCTATGTGAAAATCGGCAACGGCCTGCGCGAGATTGGTGCGGGCCTGCAACAAGGCAAGACGCGCATCCGAGACCTCCAGCTGTGCGGCAAGCCCACGATCAAAACGCAGAACCGTCAGGTCGTGAACCCGCTGGGCCTGTTCCACTGTACGCTGTCTTGCCGTGATCGTGCTGAGTGCACGCGCACGTTCGCCACGGGCCTGTTGGTACTGCAGTTGAACACTTTCACGCAACTGACTCACCTGCAGCCGGGCACGCGACAATTCGATCTGCGCCTGCTGGTAGTCTGCGCGACGCTGGAAGCCGGTGAAGAGAGGGAGCTGCACACCAATTGAGGCAGAGACGTCACGACGCCACGGGCTGTCGCCAAAACCGAAAACGCTGGCGGGCAGGTTCTGTGCTCCATAGTTGGCGCTGAATCCCACCTGCGGCAGGAATGCCCCCCGTGCCAAGTTCACCTGTTGTTCACGGATGGCCACCTGTCGTTCCGCTGCTGTGACGGCCGGTCGCTGTTCAGCCATGAGGGTCGGCACGGGTTCCGACAGGGTGTCCACCTGCAACAGAACCGGCGCATCAAGGGGCGTCGTCAAACGTACGGGTTGTGTGAGGGGCACATCCACCAGGCGCTTGATGTTCAGCATCGCCACCTCAGCGGCGTTGCGTGCTTCCACGAGCTGAGGACGAAGATTCTCGGCAGCTACGTCGGCACGCAGGACATCGAGCTCGGATGACGTCCCGGCATCGAGCCGGAGCTGTTGCTGTGATCGGAACGCCAGAGCCTGATCGAGTGCAGCCTGCGCTATGGACTCGAGCTGCTGGGCCAGCGCAGCACGCACATAGGCTGTGCGCACCTGTAGAGCGATCTCCGATATCTGCTCGGTGAAGTCCAGTTGTGCCGCCTGCCGGTATTCCGCCGCGATGCGAAGAGCTGCTCCGGTGCGTCCTCCGGAATAGAGAACCTGAGAAGCTGACACTCCGGCCATATAGGTGTTTGGCCTGCCAAGCGGCAGGGAGCCGAACAGCCCTCCCATGCCCGAGAGCCCGGCCTTGGTGGCATTGTCCTCAATGTACTTGAGACGGTCAAGAACGGATGCCGTGGAATCGGGCGAGAACTTCATAGAGTCGGGGATGGTAACCTTCCCCATCTGGAACGGCGAATGAAACGTGCGTGTGTAGCTCGCCGAAGCGTTGATCTGCGGCAGCGCCTGAGCACGGGCAGAGGTGACCTGTGCATTGGCGAGTTCAACGGACGCCCGGGCAAGTCTCACTTCCTCACTCCTGCCGAGCGCCAACGCAAGCGCTTCGTCGAGAGTGAGGAACGTGCTGTCAGGTGCAACGGCGCCGGGGCGCTCCGGCTGACAAGGCTTGGGGGATCCTTCGACGCATGCCTGCGCGGGCTGTGACAAGAGAATCGCCGGTCGAGCCATCATGGCGAGCACAGCGATATTCAGCAGGCGCAGTGTCCGCCTGCGATATAGAAATTCGATACGGGACATGAATAAAGTGGAATAGTCGTTCTACTTGAAATAGTAGAAGGTTTATTATAGAATGTCAATACTAGAAAAAAGCATACCAGAATTCAAGCTCAGGTACGGTTATAGTCTCAAGTGAGAAAGAGCACCCAGCCTGCATCCGACAGCGACTACGACCCGGCAGTCACCCGGGATTCACAACCCGCTGGCTCGTCGGTGGCTCACCAAATGAGGGAACCGCGGCAGGAGCGCGGCCAGCGCCGAGTCGAGGAGATCCTCGATGCCACCGAGGCACTTATCCTGGAGGTGGGCGCCGCTGCCTGCTCGGTGCAGGAACTCGCCAGCCGGTCGGGTGCCTCCGTGGGATCAATTTACCACTTCTTCCCTACCAAGGAGGCGATATTCGACGCGCTGCGCGAGCGGTATGCCCGTGAAGCCAGGGTCATCGCCGAAAGAATAAGGAACGACGCTGCCGACTGGTCCGTGCTCGACCTACCGGCTTTTGTGGAACGGCTCATCTCGCCGTTCGTTGACTTCTTCGAGCACCATCCGGCGCAATACGAGCTTGCGACTGCAGGAACTGGTCAGCGTGTCTCACGTGACGCCACCATTCATGCGATTGTTCGCGAGGCTCTTGAGGTGGCTCTCGCCCGTCGCTGGCCAGATACGGCAGTGGAAGAGCGTTCCTTGCGTGTCGATGTAATTGCTGCCATCGGGAGCGGTATCTCCACCTTGCTGCTCCAGGCCACGCCCGGCGCCCGTGCGCGGATCAGCCGCGAATTGCCACGCGCCATTCTTGGTTATCTGTCGACATTCGGATAATGATGATGGATGACTGATCCAGGCAGGTGCTAGCGTCGGCCTTCGATGCCCTCTGCCGGATTCGGAATAGCTTGCGACCGGAGGGGATGCACGCGAATACTCAGACATGTTCACCGCTCGCTCCCCGCAGTTCATTGAGACAAATAGAAACGCCGATGCCGGCCGGATCACGACACCAGATCCCGGCCAGTCGAGTAGTGTGGTTATGCGACGATTGTCAGCAATCATGGCAGCATCTGGTCTGGCATTGGCAGCATGCGGAGGGCGTAACAGTGCCGATTCACGTGAGGCAGCTTCGCGGAACAGGGATGGCGGGCAGACTGTGCTCGTCTTCGCCGCAGCGAACATGCGCCTCGCGCTTTCTGATATGGCGCAGCACTTTCGTGTGAAAGGGGGAGACAGCATCATAGTTGTTTTCGGTTCAACCAGTGCCCTCACAACGCAGATCATCAACGGCGCACCGGCTGACATCTTCTTTGCTGCCAATTCCGAGGCGATCGACTCGCTCGCGGTCCGGAACATGATCGTGGACAGCACGCGACTCGTCTACGCCCTCGGACGTCTTGCACTGGTGGCACGGTGTCCTGCGACATCACCGTTGCCGATACCCTGCCCTGCGCCAGGTGGGCTGGAGGATCTGACGGCCGCAAGCCTGCGCTCCATAGCCATTGCTGATCCACAACACGCCCCCTACGGTCACGCAGCGAAGCAGGCTCTCGAACGCGCTGGCCTCTGGCAGAAGCTCAAGTCGCGAGCCGTATTCGGCGCGAATGTCTCGCAGGCCCTTCAGTTCGTCACAACGGGCAACGCCGATGTGGGTATCGTTGCGCTCTCATTGGTTGCGCGCGATTCGATACATGCATACACGCTCGTTGACGAGTCGCTGCACGATCCGCTTCAGCAAACACTGGCGGTACTCGCAGGCAGCCGGAACCAGGTGGCGGCGCATCGGTTTCTTGCCTTCCTGAATTCAACTGAGGGCCGGGAGATCATGCATGGTTCGGGGTTCACCGTGGTCATGCCAACAACGGATTTCCCGTGATGCAGACCATCGGTACATGGCCGCTTGCATTGTCTTTCGCAGTAGCAGCGCTGGCCACCGGCGCTGCGATGATTGTCGGGCTGCCACTTGCCTGGTTGCTCGCGCGACATCGCTTTCGCGGCCGTGGTCTCATCGAGATAGCCGTGCTGTTTCCAATGGTGCTGCCACCCACGGTCATCGGCTACTACTTGCTGGTGATCGTCGGGCGACGTAGCACACTTGGAGGATTCTACGAGATGCTTATTGGCAGCCCACTGGTGTTCACGCCAACAGCCGCAATTCTCGCCACCTTCGTGGCAGCCGCACCATTTCTGATACGTTCCGCCCAGGGGGGCTATGAGCAGGTCGATCCTTCCCTGGAGGATGCGGCACGGACTCTTGGGCACTCCGAATGGTCAATCTTCATCGGCGTCACCACACCACTTGCATGGCGCGGGATCCTGGCGGGCACGGCGCTCTGCTTCGCACGGGCCATGGGTGAGTTCGGCGCCACACTGATGCTCGCGGGCAATATTCCAGGGCGCACGCAGACCGCGAGTCTAGCCGTGTACGATGCGGTACAGGCAGGCAACCTCACACGGGCTTCGCAACTCGCACTCCTGCTGTCCCTGACCACTGGCGTCGCACTCTGGGCGCTTACACGAGTCGGACGTACACCAGCCGATCCAACGCGGGATCGACATCAATGAACGCTCCGGTACTCGAGGTGAATGTCCGTAGGAGGCTCGGAGCATTCCTTCTGGACGTGGCGTTCTCCGCAAGAGAGGGCATTGCTGCGCTGGTCGGGCCATCCGGCTCGGGCAAGACCCTCACACTGCGCGCCATCGCCGGTCTCCTACGTCCTGATCTGGGCCGGGTCGTACTCGGAGAACGAGTACTCTTCGAGAGAACCGGAGTCGGACAGAGCATAATCGACATGCCTGCGCGGGACAGGCGTGTTGGCTATGTCTTTCAACACTACGCTCTCTTCCCTCACATGACAGCAAGGGAGAACATCAGCTACGGCCTGAAAGGACTGCGCGCAAGAGAACGCGAAGAGCGGGTGAACGATATGCTGACAGTGGTTCGCCTCACACATCAGGCGGATCGTCATCCGAATGCGCTGAGCGGCGGCGAACAGCAGCGTGTTGCTCTGGCTCGCGCACTGGCTCCACGACCATCCCTGCTGCTGCTCGATGAACCACTCTCGGCGCTCGACGCCCCACTGCGACTGGCTCTCGGTCGCGAGTTGCGCCGGATGCATCAGGACACTGGAGTACCCATGCTGCTAGTAACGCACGATCCGGCAGAAGCCGCCCGTATTGCCGATATGACCGTGAGACTGCAAGACGGCAGAGCAGAAGCAGGTTGAGCGGAGCCAACACAAAGACGATGTTGCAACTCCCCATTGCCGACAAGAACGGACACGCACTGCAGCTGCTCACGCCATGCTCCTGTAACAGCGCACGTCCCGGTTGAGGTGAGGGATCCCCGGCTTACAGAACAGCGATAGTCCGACACAAGGTCAGGTATTCACCCGTTACCACGCCGCTATGCGAGGATCAGAATTGGGCATCCATCCACCAATCTGACTTCCGAGGTTCCCGTGCTCTCCCTTCTACGCCGCAGTATCGGACTCATCGCCACCGCGACATTCATCGCATGCTCGGCGCCCGCTTCCGACTCCGATGGTTCAGGCACATCCGGTGCTGTTTCATCCGACGGGACCGGACAATCGGCCGTGCTCGACAGCGAATCCCAGCCTGACGTCGTCAAGGTCGCTGTAGGCTCCAAGGATCACACTACGCTGGTGAGTGCCATCAAGGCCGCCGGCCTTGTGGATGCACTGTCGAACGCCGGCCCATTCACGGTGTTCGCACCCACCAACGCAGCTTTCGATAAGCTGCCCAAGGGTACGGTGGAGACGTTGGTCAAGCCGGAAAACAAGAGCAAGCTGACCAACATACTCTATCACCATGTCACAACATCAGCGCTCGAGATGGGTGCCTTCAATGACGGACAGGATGTTGGCATGGTGGATGGAACCACCGAGAGGATCACGAAGAAAGGCGATGACTGGTACATCGGGGATGCAAAGGTGATTGCGTCAGTCCGTGCATCGAACGGATGGGTGCATGTCATCGACGCGGTTCTGACACCGGGCGGGGGGCAGTAACAGGGGCGGCTTCAGTCTACATGCCCAACCTCCACTGCGGTTCTCAGGAGCACTGGAGCACCATCCCCAATCCCGCTCAGCAGTCTCGCGGTTGCGAAAACCGACCTCCCGCCTCAAGCGGGTGGTCGGTTTCGCAGGAGTGATTTCCAAGCGCTGCGTTCAGACTCCACCGTAGCACAGGTACTTTATTTCCAGAAAGGCATCGAGTCCGTACCTGGATCCTTCGCGTCCAAGTCCCGATGCCTTCATGCCGCCAAACGGTGCCACCTCAGTCGAGATGAGACCCTCGTTCACGCCAACCATACCGTATTCGAGCGCTTCTGCCACTCGCCAGCAACGACCCACATCGCGACTGTAGAAGTAGGCAGCCAGTCCGTACTCTGTATCATTGGCCATGGAGACGGCTTCCTCTTCGGTGTGGAAGCGAAAGATCGGCGCCACCGGTCCGAATACTTCCTCACGCGCTATACGCATTTGCGGCGTGACATCGGCAAGCACAGTGGGCTCAAAGCAGAGCCCCTGTCGCCTGCGCCCTCCGCGAACGAGTCGTGCACCCGTCGCAAGCGCATCTGCGATGTGCGCCTCTACCTTGCTGACTCCCTTCTCGTTGATCAGCGGCCCCACCTGCACGTCCCTGTCAAGCACATCACCAGTACGCAATGCGTCGACTGCAGTGGCAAACAGCTCGACGAATGAGTCATGGACCGAGTCCTGTACGAGTAAACGGTTAGGGCATACACATGTCTGCCCATTGTGTCGGTACTTCGAGACAATCGCTCCTCTTACCGCTGCATCCAGATCGGCGTCGTCGAAGACAATGAACGGGGCATTGCCACCAAGTTCTAGTGAAAGCCGCGTGAGATTACCCGCACACCGTGCCATGAGCTCACGGCCGGTGTTGGTGGAGCCAGTGAACGACAGCTTCCGTACAGAGACGTTCTCGCAGAACTCAAGGCCGACAGCGGCGGATTGCGTGGTTGTAATGGTATTGATGGCCCCATCCGGGATTCCTGCCTCCTGTGCCAGAGCGGTGATGGCGAGTGCAGTCAGCGGTGTCTCGGCTGGTGGCTTGATGACAACTGGACACCCGGCCGCAAGAGCAGGCGCCACCTTTCGAGTGATCATAGCCAAGGGGAAGTTCCACGGTGTGATCGCAGCAACCACGCCCACCGGTTGTCTGATTACCACCAATCGCCGGTCCCGCGTGTAGGATGGTATTACGTCACCATATACACGCTTCGCTTCCTCAGCAAACCACTCAACAAACGACGCTCCGTAAGCGACTTCTCCAAGGCTCTCTGTGATGACCTTGCCTGACTCCATGCTCATTAGCCGGGCCAGTGCATCACGGTTGGTCGTGATAAGTTCGAACCATTCGCGGAGCAGAAGAGCGCGTTCCCTGGCAGTCATGGCACGCCACACAGGCAATGATGCAGCTGCAGCGTCGATAGCCCGCCGTGTTTCCGTGCGACCCATATCAGGCACGGATGCAAGACGTTCACCAGTGGCAGGACTGATGACGGCGAATGTAGCGCCGTCGTCGGCATCTACCCACTCACCGGCAATCAGAGCTCGGTTTCTGAAGAACGGCATGGCGGCAAGATCCGGCCGCGTTGTGAACATGTTCATGACTGCACGCCCGGTTGAATTGGCACGATATGAATGCCGTTGACCAGCTACCTCGCGTAACGATGCATCATTTCCACCAGCTCATCATACATCGCTTCAGCTTCTTCGGGGTTCCGCCTGATCGCTTCGGTTGCACAGTACTTGAGATGATTGCGCATCAGCTCACGACCAACGGCACGCAACGCCTCGTGTACTGACGCTATCTGCGTGAGGATATCCGAGCAGTAGCGGTCTTCATCAACCATCTTCTGCAGGCCGCGTACCTGCCCCTCTATGCGACGAAGCCTCTTCTGGTTACGCAGCTTCACATCGCCGTCAACGGCAACCGCCTTGCGGTCTCCATTCGATGTTGACTGCTCGGCAGCAGCATCATGGCGCGATCCGCATCCGCAACTGACGAGCCTGGTTTGAAGCGGCGCAGAGTCGGCACAGGCAGACTGCTCCAGGCCCGCCGGAGTGGCAGGAACAGCAGACGTTCCTTCGGACTCAGGCAAAGCTGGCACGCCGGAGCCTCAGCGAATTGGCCACAACACTGACAGAACTGAATGCCATGGCGGCACTGGCCAGAATCGGACTCAGCTGCAGGCCAAACGCCGGATAGAGCGCACCGGCAGCCACCGGTATGCTGATCACGTTGTAGATGAATGCCCAAAACAGGTTCTGCTTCATCGTGAGCATTGTGCGGCGCGAGAGAGCAATTGCACGCACCACCCCCCTGACGTTCCCACGCATGAGCACCACATCACCGGCCTCTACAGCAACATCGGTCCCGCTGCCGATAGCCATGCCTATTTCAGCCTGGGCAAGTGCCGGCGCGTCGTTGATGCCGTCGCCCACCATCGCAACCACCGCACCCTCTCCCTGCAACCGCTGCACTTCGAGCACCTTGCCTTCGGGCAGCACGCCAGCAACGATACGATCCACGCCTGCTTCGCGCGCAATCGCTCTGGCAGTTCGTTCATTGTCGCCGGTAAGCATGACCACCTCGAGCCCCATGGCGCGCAGGTCGGCAATGGCGCTGGGCGAATTCTCGCGAATGCGGTCAGCAACGGCGACAAGGCCGGCCAGGACCCCGTCCATTGCAATGAACATCGGCGTCTTGCCCTCCCCCGACAAGCGGGCAGCATCCTCAGCCAGTGGACCTGTGTCCACACCCCACTCATTTATGAACCCCGCATTGCCTACTACAATGGCGGTACCCTCCACCACTCCCTGCACGCCACGGCCGCTCACAGATGCAAAGTTGTCGGGCGCGACAAGAGTCAAACCCCTCGTCTGCGCATGCCTGGCGATCGCTTCGGCCAGTGGATGCTCGCTGGCGTGCTCAAGCGATGCAACACGAGCGAGCAGAGTATCGGCATCCACATCGAGTGCGGCCATCGGAATGAAGTCAGTAACAGAGGGTGCGCCTTCTGTAATGGTACCCGTCTTGTCCAGCACGACAGTGGTGATGTCGCCGGCCCGCTGCAATGCTTCACCGCCCTTTATCAGGACGCCGAGCTGAGCCCCCTTGCCACTGGCCACCATGACTGCGGTAGGCACCGCGAGTCCCATCGCACACGGACAGGCAATGATGAGCACAGCCACTGCTGCTGCGAACGCACGCACCAGCGGCGCCTGTTCAACCGCGAAATACCAGATGCCGAAGGTCATGACAGCGATGCCGATGACGACTGGTACGAATACAGCACTGATCTTGTCAGCGAGCCGCTGGATCGGGGCACGCGTTCCCTGCGCATCGCGCATGAGCCGGACAATCTGTACAAGCACGCTGTTGGCACCCAGCGTGGTTGCCGTATAGTGAAAAGCTCCCGTTCGATTGATCGTACCACCGATGACGTTGTCACCGACATGTTTGATCACCGGAAGCGACTCGCCAGTGAGCATACTCTCATCAACGGCGCTCTCGCCATGCACTATCCGACCGTCCACTGGTATCCGTTCGCCCGGGCGTACCATCACGATCTCGCCCGCCTCAATCGTATCGACCGGCGCTTCAACCATCTCCTCGAAACGAAAGATGCGCGCGACCTGCGGTTGCAGATCAACAAGGGAGCGCAGGGCGGCCGAGGTTCGCTGTTTGGCCCGTGCCTCGAAGGCATTTCCAGTGAGTATCAGTGCGATGATGATAATCACCGCCTCGTAGTACACGTCCGGTGCGACGCCGCGGCTCGTGAAGAACCCGGGGGCAGCGGTAGCAACGAGCGAATAACCGAAGGCCGCCATGGTACCGACAGCCACGAGGGTGTTCATGTCAGCGCCACCGTGGCGGGCTGCCGCCCAGGCGCGGGTATAGAAGTGACGACCCGCCCACAGCATGACAACAAGTGTTGCAATAAGCAGGACCACGGTAAGAACACCGGTAGGGATGCCGTACAGCCACGGCATCGCACGTTGCAGAGGCGGATCGAGCACCTCCATGCTCCAGCGCATGAAGGGATCCATCACTGTCGATGTTCCGTGAGCCTGCCCGTGCGATCCGCCACTAGGCATCGACATGAGTGGCATGCTGATCGTCATTGCAACGACACCGATGAGGGCACTCACGAACGCCTTGGTGCGGAGCTCTTGGTACTCGCGGGCCTGTGCACGGTCACGCGCCTCCTGCTCTTCGAATGCAGTCTGATCCGGGTTGGCAAGTGACGCCCCATATCCGGTGCTCTCGATCGTCGTCACGAGCGACTGTGGCGAAACTTCCATCGGATCGAAGGTGACCGTCGCACTCTTCATCATGAGGTTGACGTTCGCAGTGTTCACCCCCGGCTGTTTCTCCAGAGCGCGCTGCACACGCGCTGAGCATGCTGCACACGTCATGCCGGTGACGGGGATACGGAGCGTCTCCATTGCCACGTCCTCAGTGAGTCGCCGTCACCGTGTAACCTGCATCCACAATCGCGGCGGCCACCTTCTGTGCGCTTGCCAGCAGCGGATCGAAGGACACCGTGGCCGACCCAATCGCGACCGCTTCCGCCTTCACACCATCGACGCCCGCTAGAGCTTTCTCGACGGCCCTCACGCAATGTCCGCATGACATGCCGCCGATATCGAACTTGACTGTCTGCATCTGGTCTCCCTTGGTATCGAATACCCCCTATAGGTATCTACGCCGTAATATTGACATACCCCCAACCCCTATGCAATCCCCATGTCGATCAAGTTCGGACGTCTAGCCAAGCGCCTCTGTCAGCCGCAGCCTCGTTCCCCACGGGTCAATGAGATGCTCTCCATCAATCTCGAAGCCTGCGGTTTCAACACTCTCCACTGCCGTCCTCTTGGCGTCGGCCGCAGGAAGGACGGCGGTCCACGACAGTAGCTGAACCTCGTCCTCACGTGGGCGTTGGGCATCCCTTGCCCAGGTGTTGATGCCCAGGTGATGGTGGTAGCCGCCGGCACCAAGGAAAAGCGCACCAGGGTGGCTCCAGGCCATGCGATCCAGGCCGAGCGCGGCGTGATAGAACGCGCTTGCCCGGGCAAGATCGCCGACATGCAGGTGCAGATGTCCCACCACGGAACCGGCTGGCATCAGAGCCCACCGCGTGCCACTCCCTTCTGCAGCAAGCGACCGGAAATCAAGCGGATCAACAGTCATCAACAGTTCGTGCCCGCGTCGCCTCCATTCAGGCACCGGACGGTCGCGGTAAACCTCGATCCCCAGACCATCGGGATCGGTGAGGTAGAGAGCTTCGCTAACGAGGTGGTCAGCAGCGCCAACGCTTACACCCATTGCTGAGAGGTGACGCACAAAGCTGCCCAGTGATGGTCTGTCTGGAAGCAGTATTGCGAAGTGATAGAGCCCGAGCCTCGAACCCGAACGAATGGTCTTGGCACCCGTGTCCGCCTCAATGATCACAAGGGGTTCACTGGCACCAGACGCAGCCAGTTCGGCACGACCAGTGCCCGCAGACAGAACCTGCAGGCCGAGTACTCTCGAATACCAGTCAAGCGAGCGATCGAGATTGGACACCCTGAGCTGCACCGGTCCAAGCCGCATCGAAGCAGGCATCCGATAACGTGGTGGTGCCTGCCCATAGCTACCCGGCAACGCTGGCTGAATCGCGCTGTCGGAACAAGCTCCCGTGGAACTGATCACAATGTGTACTCCACCTGCCTTCCGGATCCATTCATGACGGTTCGCTCTGGCGGCAAGCAGAAGGTCAGGACGTACATCTCAGGCACCGCCTGCTGCAGCCGCTCCCATGGACTTCCTTACCTCTGGTGCAACCCTGGTTCCGAACAGCTCGATACTGTGCATGATGTCGGAATGTCTCATCGGCCCCAGGCTGAACTGCAGCAGCATGCGATCATGCCCGAAAAGTTCGTGTTCGAAGAGAATCTTGTCGATGACTTCCTGAGGGCTGCCCACCAGCAGTGCGCCTCGTGCGTCGCGCTCAAAATCGAACTGTTGACGCGTTGGCATGGGCCAGCCGCGTTCGCGGCCAATGCGTCCCATCGCGTCTATGTACGGAGGGAACGCCAGCTTCACAGCTGTTTCGGCAGTGTCGGCAATAAAGCCGTTCGAGTTGATGCTTACCCTCAGCCCTGACGGATCATGGCCGGCTTTCGCGCCCGTCTCGCGATAGAGATCGACATACGGAACGAAACGTTCAGGCATTCCACCAATGATTGCGATGGCGAGTGGTAGCCCGAGCGTTCCCGCCCTCACTACCGACTCCGGAGTGCCGCCCACAGCTATCCATACCGGCAGTGGCCGCTGCAGCGGCCGCGGATACACGCCACGATCGTCGATTGAGGGACGATGGGCACCGTGCCAGGTGATATTTTCCGAGGTTCTCAACGCGAGCAAGAGTTCGAGCTTTTCCCCGAACAGGGCATCATAATCGGCCAGATCCTGTCCAAACAACGGAAATGATTCGATGAAGCTGCCACGTCCGGCCATGATCTCCGCGCGCCCAGCGGATAGCAGGTCAATCGTTGCGAAGTCCTGGAACACCCGTACCGGATCATCAGAACTGAGCACCGTTACAGCGCTCGTCAGTCTGATCCGTGATGTGCGTGCTGCGGCTGCAGCAAGTATCACTGCAGGCGCAGAAACCACATAGTCACGACGGTGATGTTCACCAATGCCGAAAACGTCAAGCCCGACCTCGTCGGCCAGAACGATCTCCTCGACAAGATCCCTGATGCGCTGAGTAACAACCGTCGGATCTCCACCGTGTGCGGGGTCCGTCTCTCCAAAAGAGTAAATGCCAAGCTCCATGAGTCGGGAATCTCGCCACCGGGCGCCCGATGTCGCCACCCTTGAGGCTGAGCAAGCGAACCAGGGCGGCTTGGGACGAATGGTTGCCCACAACCCACCTTGCCACGATGTTCGGCAGAGCCCGGACTCGCAGCAGCATTTCGCAGGGCATAACTTGCAGGCGTGACTACTTACCCGGGCGTGTCAAGCGCGGAAGACCGTCCCAAACGACCGTCGACGCTGGACCGCCTCCGACGACAGCTTTCCGGCAGCCATATCGTATTGCGTGAGCTGTCCTATGGCGGTCCGTCCAGCGTATTTCTGGCAACCGAGATAGCACTCGACCGGCAGGTAGTTATCAAGGCACTGCCGCCCGAGACGGCAGCGGGCGTGGATATAGAGCGATTCCAACGGGAAATCGCGCTGGCGGCACGGTTGCAGCATCCGCATCTGGTTCCACTGCTGAGCGCCGGAACGCCTGTTGCAGATCCAGCCGACGGTCCGACAGAAGGCGATCCGGGCCAGGCCATACCGTGGTTCAGCATGCCATTCGTGGAGGGTGCTACGTTGCGGGAGCGTCTCCTCTCCGGCGGTCCTCTGCCTCTTGCAGAAGCAGTTCGTCTGATGCGTGAGATGGCATCGGCATTGAGCTACGCCCACGCGCGGGGTGTGGTACACCGGGATATCAAGCCCGAGAACGTTCTGTTGAGCGATGGAGTGGCGATGATAACCGATTTCGGCGTGGCCATGGCGCTCGATGACTCAAGCGAGGACGCGCTGCGATCAGGCAAGCGACTTACCACAGTAAGCATGATACTGGGAACCCCCGCATACATGGCACCCGAACAGGTAAACTCAGCGAGACTCGTCGACCACAAGGCTGACATATATGCCCTCGGCTGTGTTGCCTACGAGCTTATCACCGGCACGCCACCGCTCGCCAGGTCCTCGCATCGCGCAACACTGGCTGCCCAGGTGTCAGAGGAGCCGGTGAGCATTGGGCTGATGCGTCCGGGGGTACCTCCACAGCTGGCTGACGTGATAATGCGCGCCCTCAACAAGGACCCGCTTGAGCGTCCACACTCGGCGTCCGTGGTGGTGAGAGTCATTGATGGAGTCATTGCTCAGCCGATGACGTCAGGCGAGTACACTGCCGCAGTTGCCACTGAAGATGCATTTGGAGCCGCGATCTCAGCGCAGGCATCCACGCAGCTCGCGCCAAAGGGGTCAAAGTCAGCAACAACCACCGCCATCAGGCCCGTTGCAGTCATTGCAATCCTGGCGGCTGTGCTCGCGATAATTCTGATGACCCGGGCGCTCCTGACATGAGAAGATGGCCATAACCATGAGGTAACACTGACTGAGAGGCAGTGCCACAGGTATGGTCAGAACTCTGGTGCTGTTGCACATTTGGACTTCTTCCCCACCAGTGCGCTTTCGAAAGTGGAGCTGAAACCGGCCGCATGACAGGCATCGACATCACAGTAGTACCGACTTCTCCGTTTGCTGATCAGCGGCCTGGAACCTCGGGACTGAGAAAACGAACATCCGTCTTTCTGCAGCCTGGTTATCTCGAGAATTTCGTTCAGGCCCTGCTCGACGAAGCCGCCCCCGATCCCGACTCCACTCTTGTCATTGGTGGTGATGGTCGTTTTCACAACCGCGAGGCAATAGCCACGATCATACGAATGGCCGCCGCCAACGGGGTGCGCCATGTGATGGTCGGTCGGGGTGGATTGCTCTCCACCCCTGCAGCATCGCATCTCATCCGACACGGGGTGCTGGGAGGACCGGCACATGGCGGAATCATCCTGTCCGCCAGTCACAACCCAGGCGGTCAGAATGGCGACTTCGGTAT
>CAYSKN010000042.1:0-16581 GCA_964431565.1 uncultured Gemmatimonas sp. | reverse complement strand
GTAGCCGTGAAGGAGCCCGTTGAGGATTTCGTCGGCACGCGCGTAGGAGATTCCCAGATCTTCCTCGTCCGTCTGACCAACAATCAGGTCTGCTGTGGGTACTTTGGTGATCACGACCTCCGGCAACTCCAGATGGCGGGCGAGGGCCCACACCTGCGTCTTGTAGAGATCACCTATGGGATTCAGGGGTGGGGCATCGTCGGCGTGCCAGGTGAAGTAACCAAGAAGGCGCTCCGTCTTGTTGCCCGTACCGAGCGGCAGTGAACCATATCGCGCCGACAGGTCGAAGATCGCGATCATCCGCACGCGGGCCATCACGTTACCGCGACGCCGTGCGTCGGCATCAGGCTCGTTGCCGAGATAGCCATCTACAGCTGCGCTAATGTCGATCGTGCGCGAAGAGATGCCGAGCGATTCGGCGACGAGCTGCGCGTGCGCGAGCGATTCCGCGCTTGATGAGCGATACGGAAGCCGCACACCCATGACGTTTGCAGCCCCGAGCGCACGCACGGCAAGTGCAGCTGTGACTGCCGAATCCACACCACCGGAGATGCCGACGACAGCTCTGCTGAAGCCGCGCCGGTTCATTGCCTCACGGAGGAATCCGGTAAGCCATTCAGTAGTCAGTGCAGCGTTGATGTCGAGTGACGGAGGACCGCCCTGTTCACGAAGGGACAGCCTAATGACTGGCAGTTCGTGCGGGATCGAACCCACCGCAGCCTCCTCTCCCGACTGTTGGCGAACGACGGGGAATTCCCCGGTGGTGAATCCCCGTGCCTGTCGCAGCAGATCCTCCGCTTCAGGCTCTGGGCCATCGTACGCCGGCAGCGATGATACGCCGTCGATTACGCGTCGCATGTTGTCGAGTGTGTGTGGAAGTGCCACGCGCAGATCACTCAGCAGCGGACTGTCCGCACGTGCTCTTACCAGGTCATCGAGATCGATCGTGATCGACAGGAAACTTTCATTCCATGCGGGTGCGCGTCCGCGAATGTCGCCCTCAGGTCCTGCAAGATGCGACGTGCCGAAAAACCGCTTGCCACCCTCCGAACCCACGAGATTGGCGAAACTTACGTATACACCATGCTCACCGGAGATGCTGCGTGTAAGCCGCTCCCAGCGGGCAGCACTCAGCGGACCAGGTACGACATCATCGCTGGGCCCTGAGCCCCGCGCAGGCCCGGCTGATGACACGAAAATGAGCTGAGCACCATCAAGTGCTGCGAGAGTACTGCTCATGGAATGCCATGAATCCTCGCAGATCAGCATGGCTGCACGCCCCCACGGCGTCTCGAAGGCCCGAACGTCGAATCCACGCTCTACGAAGCGTTCCTCGTCGAAAAGTCCGTAGGTGGGCAGATAGTTCTTGCGGTGCACGTGACGAAGCACAGGCGGGCCGTCATCGAGTCCGATCGTGACATATGCGGCGCTGTTATAGAGCGTGTCGCGCCATCGTTCGTAAAATCCGATCACTGTGTCCAGGGGAACAATGTCGGATCCTGCCTCCGTGCACGCAGCGCGGTAGGCATCGTCCACGTCATAGGCGAGCGCTCCGGCTGTGATGGCGACTTCACGGACACCGCCCTCGACGAAGTACCCTGACAGGGCCGTCTCGGCGAAATGAATAACCTGCGGTCGTGGCTCGAACGTGGCGGCCTGCGCACAGAGCTGACCAATACGGGCGATGTTGGCGGCAACATCACCCTTGCGGGGAGCGAACTGGCACAGGGCTATCGTCAGCGGGCGGATCGTATCACCGGACATCCCGCAAGATAGCCTGAGAAAATCGAACCAGCGGGATGGTATCGTCCCTGGCCGAACCGTACTGCCGTGACCGGGTAAGATTGGGCCATGAGGCAATTCTGCACTGGCGTAGCCCACATCGCAGCGCTCTTCCTGACCGGTGCTGGTCTGCTGCTGACCTTACCGGCTGGAGCGCAGGCGGTTACACAGGGGCCAAAGGAGTCTTCGGGTGAACCATGGCGCATTATTTCACCGCCGCAGGCGTCACTGGTACTGGCACGTGATGGCAATCTGCTCGGGGTCATTGGTCGCGAGCGACGGGTGAGCGTGCCGCTGCAGACGCTGCCCGGTTATGTGGGCCAGGCCTTCATCGCGGTGGAGGACAAGCGGTTCTACCAGCATGATGGTGTGGATCTTGTGGGTGTGGCTGGTGCGCTGAAGGATGCCGTAACCAAGGGAAGCCTCAGGGGCGCGAGCACGATCACGCAGCTTCTGGTCGGGAACATGCACCCCGATGTGATTGACCGACGCGATCGGTCACCAGCACGCAAGTTCCGCGAGCAGCAGGCGGCTAGGGAAATGGAGCGTCATTACTCGAAGGACACGATCCTCGAGGCGTTCCTCAACCAGATCGATTTCGGTCGTGGCGTCTACGGGATCGAGATGGCGGCGCGTCAGTACTTCGGCAAGGGCGCTGCAGACCTCACGGTCGCAGAGGCTGCTTCGCTCGCGGCCATGCCCAAGAGCCCCGTGTTGTACGACCCGATCCGGTTCCCGGATCGAAATCGTGAACGGCGCAATACGGTTCTTGCACTCATGGCGGAGCAGGGATACATCACGAGCGAACAGGCTGCGGTGGCGCGCAGGGAGCCCGTACGTACGGCGGTCACGACACTACAGTCGGGACAGTGGGTGGTCGATGTCGTGCGCGTGCAGGCGGAGCGTGCAGGTGTTCCGATAATGCAGGGTGGGTATCGGGTGCAGACCCCAATCGATGCGGCACTGCAGCGGGCCGCACAGATGGCGCTCGCGACCGGAATAGGGGAGATCGAGCGCCGTCCGGGATTCCGCGGTCAGCGATGTGGCTCCACCGCAGCCAGGGGAGGAGTCACCAGCGATGCGGCAGGGGCGCCTCGAGCAGCTGTATGCCTGGAGGGCGCAGTCGTGGTTATCGATCCAACCACTGGTGACGTTCGGGCACTGGTGGGAGGACGTGACTACGCACTCTCTTCGTTCAACAGAGCGGTGGATGCCAACCGGCAGCCCGGTTCGAGCTTCAAGGCATTCGTATACGCGCAGGCCATTTCCAGTGGTCTGAGAGCGAACGCCATTGTGGCGGACACGGCACTCCAGGTCAGGATGGATAACGGCCACATCTATTCGCCCGAGAACTCGGATCGCATCTTCCTTGGCTCCATGACTGTGCGGGAGGCGCTCACACGCTCGCGTAATCCGGTGGCAGTAAGTCTAGCTCTGTCGGTCGGCATCGATTCGGTAACGGCACTGGCACGGCGCGCTGGACTTCGCTCGTCGATTGACCCATACCCATCGAGCGCACTTGGGGCGAGCGTGGTTCAGCCGCTCGACTTTGTTGCTGCCTATGCTGCCTTCGACAATGGCGGCGTCGGGGTCGACCCACGCTTCATAACGCGGGTGGAGGACCAGTCGGGTCGTGCGATCCTGGTTCCACGAGGAGCGCCGGCGCAGTCCGCGATGGATCCGAGGGTGGCATTCATAGTGCGTGACATGATGCAGGATGTCGTCAGCCGTGGTACTGCCACCGCTCTGCGCAGGATAGTGCCGGCGAGCATTCCTGTTGCGGGGAAGACAGGCACCACCAATGACAACGCCGATGTGTGGTTCGTTGGAATGACCCCGGAACTGGTGGCTGGTGTCTGGCTGGGCTTCGACAAGCCCGCGACGATCGCATCAGGTGCTGCGGGTGGAACCCTTGCGGCACCGATTGCGGGCCGGATCATTGCTTCGGCTTATGAGAGGCGCGGCAGCGGTCAGTGGGTAGCGCCGCCTGGGCTGGTGGCAGTGGAGCTCGACCGGGCATCGGGGCATCCGGCCACGGCAAGCACACCGTTCGAACGGCGTTACACCGAATGGTTCCTTGAGGGTACCGAGCCCGGCGCTTTGGTGTGGCCGTGGAGTCTCTTCCGCCTTGGGCCCATCGGCTATTGATTGCCCGGAACGCGGCGAGCTTCAATGATCACCCGTCACCCAGGAACAACCGATGCAGCAATTCGTCCACTTCTTCGGCAACGGCAGGGCAGAGGGTGGCAGGGACGACCGGGCCATTCTGGGTGGGAAGGGGGCGGATCTTGCCGAGATGACCAACCTCGGAGTACCGGTGCCGCCAGGGTTCACGATCGCCTGCTCGCTCTGCGATCGGTACATGGCAGAGCGTCTTATCCCCGATTACCTGCCCTCGCAGGTGGAGCGTGCACTGGAACGTCTGGAGACGGCTACGGACCGGAAGTTTGGTGACCGCAACCGACCGCTGCTGTTGTCGGTTCGTTCCGGTGCAGCGATTTCGATGCCGGGTATGATGGAGACCGTACTAAATCTCGGGCTCAATGACGATACGGTGTCCGGGTTGGCGGAAGAGAGTGGCAATCCGCGTTTCGCATACGATTCCTATCGTCGGCTCCTGCAGATGTACGGCGATGTCGTGCTTGACGTGCCGCTGCACGAGTTTGAACGGCTATTGACTGCAAAACGTCGTGCCACAGGCGCAAGAAATGACGCGGAACTCTCATTTGACGCACTTAGCGAGGTGGTTACTGAGTACCACCAGCTTATAGAATCGGCAACAGGGAAGGCATTTCCGCAGGATCCTCGTGAACAGCTCTGGGGGTCGATTGAGGCCGTCTGGAAGAGCTGGAACCTCAAGAAAGCGGTTGACTACCGACGCGTACACGGAATAGCCGATGCGCCCGGCACAGCAGTGAACATTGTCACGATGGTTTTTGGCAATCTCGGTGACGACTCAGGCACCGGCGTTGCGTTCACTCGTGATCCGGCCACGGGTGAGAAAGTCTTCTATGGTGAGTTTCTTGTCAACGCGCAGGGTGAGGATGTGGTGGCAGGGGTGCGCACGCCTCTGCCGATAGCAGAAATGGCCACAATGCTTCCCGGGGCTTTCACGGAGTTGTTGAAAATTCAATCGCTTCTGGAGCGGCATTTTCGCGATATGCAGGATCTGGAGTTCACGGTTGAGCGAGGCAAGCTCTACCTCCTGCAGACGCGCCGTGGTAAGCGTACCGCAGCGGCTGCTGTGCGGATAGCGCGTGAGCTCGTGACTGAGGGACTCATCACGCGTGCCGAGGCGATCCAACGTGTACCGGCGGACCAGCTCGACCAACTGCTTCACCCGGTGATCGATCGCACCCGCCAGATCAATGCTCTTTGTGAAGGGCTGCCTGCGAGCCCCGGAGCGGCATCAGGCATCGTGGTCTTTGATGCGGATGCCGCCGAGGAACGGGCATCCCACGGGGAGGCGGTTGTGCTCGTGCGCGACGAAACAACACCAGAGGATTTCCATGGTCTGGTGGCCGCACGGGCCGTTCTCACCGCACGCGGAGGAATGACCTCACACGCTGCGGTGGTTGCGCGCGGAATGGGAAAGTGTGCTGTGGTTGGGTGCGCCGCACTGGATATCGATGCAGCTCACCGCCGTTTCAGAGTGGGCGACAACGAGGTGAAGGAGGGTGACTGGATCACTCTTGACGGGACTACTGGCGAGGTATTTCTGGGTGATCTGCCGACCATGCCAAGCGAGGTGATGCAGGTGAATGCGGGCACGCTCTCGCCGGACGATGCGCCTGCGTACCGCTGCTTCGCGGAACTGCTCGGCTGGGCAGACGCCCGCCGCCGTTTGTCTGTTCGCGCCAATGCGGATACCCCGCATGATGCTCGCGTGGCTCGCGGCTTCGGTGCTGAAGGAATTGGGCTCTGCCGAACGGAACACATGTTTTTCGATGGGGACCGAATTCACGCAATGCGCGAGGTGATCGTCGCACACGATGAGTCGGGGCGACGTCGTGCATTGGCGAAGCTCTTGCCGATGCAGCGTGCGGATTTCGAGGGGATCTTTGAGGTGATGGATGGTCTCCCGGTGACGATCCGTCTGCTGGATCCACCGCTCCACGAATTTCTTCCGCACGGTGGAGAGGAAGCGAAACTGCTTGCACGTCGGCTCGGTATGACGCTACAGAACCTCACAAGGGTGGTGGAGAGTCTCAGGGAATCGAATCCCATGCTCGGACACCGCGGATGCCGTCTCGGTATCACCTATCCCGAGATCACTGAGATGCAGGCGCGAGCGATCATGGAGGCAGCCACCGCATGTGCGCGCAGGGGGGTGATAGTGCATCCGGAGATAATGATACCACTGGTGAGCATGGTCAGCGAATTCCGCAACCAGCGAAAGATCGTTGATCGTGTTGCCGGTGAGGTGGCGAATGAGACAGGCTTTGTTGTGAAATACGCCGTAGGTACAATGATCGAGTTGCCACGTGCGGCGCTTACCGCGCGCGCGATAGCAGCTGAGGCAGAGTTCTTTTCCTTTGGTACCAACGATCTGACACAGACGACCTTCGGTCTATCGCGCGATGACGCGGGTCGCTTTCTGCCCGATTACACCGAGCGCGGTATCTTTCGCGAGGATCCGTTCAGGGTACTCGATACCGAAGGTGTGGGCAAACTGATTGAGATCGCCACGGTGGAAGGACGCTCTGCACGCGCCAGGCTCAAGCTGGGCATATGCGGTGAGCACGGAGGAGAACCACAGTCGGTTGCGTTCTGCCACCGAACGGGACTGGATTACGTGAGTTGCTCTCCCTTCCGGGTTCCCGTTGCAAGGCTGGCCGCTGCACAGGCAGTGATCGAGTGAGTCCCGACGCCGTGTCTGACGCCGGGCGCATTCGGTTAGTTGAGGGCAGGACTCACCACGATGGATGCGCTTCCATCAGGCTGCAGCTTCAGCGCGTGCTACAACCATGTCCACGGGTGAAGGCACGAGTGCGATGTCCAGTACCTGCCGGAGTGTCTCAACCGGATGGAAGACAAGCTGTTCGCGGACCTCCTCCGGCACATCCTCAAGGTCCGCTTCATTGGCCTTGGGAATAATGATTTCCTTGATGCCCGCCCGGTGTGCACCGAGCACCTTCTCCTTAACACCACCGATCGGTAACACGCGACCCCGCAAGGTGATCTCGCCCGTCATCGATACGTCACGGCGAACCTTGCGATTGGACATCTCGCTCACGATGGCTGTGGCGATGGCTATGCCCGCGCTCGGTCCGTCCTTGGGGATGGCGCCTGCCGGAACGTGAACATGAGCCTCGCTGGCTGCAGCCACGCGATCCGATGGGATTCCGAGAAGAGCCGAGTTGTTGGTTGCGTAGGTGAGTGCTGCCCGGGCACTCTCCTTCATCACCTCACCTAGTTGACCGGTGAGAATGAGCGAGATCGGGCCGACACGCGCTTCCGCGGTATTATCTGCTGGCGGCTGAGCCATCCCTCCGCGCCGAATACTCGCCTCCACGAACATGATGTCACCACCCATGGGCGTGTAATACATCCCGGTCGAAATCCCGACTTCATCAAGCTCCGCCACGCGTTCCGGGTGTACCTTGGGTCGTCCGAGAAGTTCACGGACCTCTTCCGCGCTGATGACGCTGCCGTCTATCGTGGCGATGTCGCCACCAGCCACACGACGCGCAACTTTGCGGGCGACAGCACCAAGCTGACGCTCGAGCTGGCGGACGCCTGATTCGCGCGTGTATTCACTGATGATCTTCATTACGGCCTCATCCGAAAAGGTCAGTTTTCGGTCAGCAAGGCCGGATTCCTCCAGCTGACGTGGAATCAGATACTTGGTGGCGATCTCCTTTTTCTCCCGCTCGGTATAACCACTGAAATCGACTACCTCCATGCGGTCGATCAGCGGGCCCGGGATGTGCTGTAGGAAGTTCGACGTGGCGATGAAAAGCACCTCGCTCAGATCGAACGGAATACCCAGATAATGGTCGGTGAAGGTGTCATTCTGAGCGGGGTCGAGCACCTCGAGCAGCGCGCTGGACGGGTCGCCCTGATACGACTGTCCCAGCTTGTCGACCTCGTCGAGGAGAAATACGGGATTGCGGGTACCAGCCTGTTTCATTCCCTGGATGATGCGACCAGGCATCGCCCCCACGTATGTACGGCGATGGCCGCGGATATCGGCTTCGTCACGGGCACCCCCGAGTGCAACCCTCACGTACTGTCGCCCCAGTGCGCGTGCAATCGACTTGGCGATGCTCGTCTTGCCGACACCGGGTGGTCCGTTGAAGAGCAGGATCGGACCCTTGGCCATGGCGCGTGCCTTGGCTTCGGTGGTGTCGGTGATATGTCTCTCTTCACCTGTGCCGCTTCCCAGGGCGGGGGTGGCATCGGTGGTGTCACCCTTCAGTCTCGAGACCGGGAACTCGCCGGTCGAAGCCACTTCTGCCGCAATCTGCTCGGCGCGTAACTGACGCACGGCCAGGAATTCCAGGATACGATCCTTCACATCCTTGAGCCCATAGTGATCCTCTTCAAGGATCTCGCTGGCACGGGCCAGTTCGAGATGATCGTCGGAGCGCTTGTTCCATGGCAACTCGGCGATCCACTCGAGGTACGTGCGGATAACCTGGGCTTCCATGCTCTCTCGTCCGGTACGCTCCAGGCGACCGAGTTCGCGCTCCACCTCCACCCTTGCTTCGCCAGGCAGTTCCAGCTTGCTCAGCTTCTCGCGGAGCTCACTGATTTCCTTGCCTGTGTCGTCATCACCCAGTTCCTTCTGGATCGCTTTGAGCTGCTCACGGAGAAACATCTCCCGCTGTCGTTCGCCGAGCTCTTCCTGAACCTGGCTCTTGATGTCTTCCTGGGCTTCGAGCAGGCCGATCTGGCGCTGAACATGCACAAGGACACGACGGAGTCTTTCCTCCACGTTCAGGGTTTCCAGAAGACCCTGCTTCTCAGGCACCGTGAGCTCGATATAACCGGCCACAAGGTCTACGAAGCGACCTGCGTCCTCGACGGAGTCGAGCACCTGGTGCACGACCTCCTCAGGCAGCCCCCGTTTCTCTCCGAGCTCCGCCGCACGTTCACGAGCCTCCTTATGGAGTGCTTCGAATGCCGGATCCCTGGGGTCAAGCGGCTGCATCTCCTCCACGGGAACAATGACGGCGGTCATATGACCCTCGGCCTCCGTGTAATGCAGCGCCGTCGCACGCTGCTCACCCTGAAGCAGGAGCTGTACACCACCCAGGCCACGTTGGATCTGACCGATGCGGGCAATGACGCCCGTGGTGAAGAGGACGTCGGCCGCAGGCTCCTCGGCATTGTCACGCTGGGCCACGGCGAAGACGAGACGGTCGCCCTTGAGTGCCGCCTCGATTGCCCGGAGGGTACCCGGGCGTCCCGCCGAGATGGGAGCAGTGATGCCGGGGAACATGACTGTTCCTCGGAGTGGCAGTACCGGAAGAGTCTGACGCTCGCCCATGAAAAATCCTGATGAAAGGGAATGACGCGCCCTTACGGGCATGTTCCGCGCCGTCGTGTTTACGCCATTGCGGCAGGGTTTGCAACTTTCTCCTGTATTACTGACGTAGTGACCGCCGGCAGACTGCACGGATGACCTGACCTGGCATGACACGGTCTTGTGGTCAGCCTGCCGGAATGCTGTTGTCTCGTTCCTTCGAGTGCTAAACTAAGACACTGTACTGAAAATTCTCCGGTCCCATTCCAGTGTCCGATTTCGTAACCCCACAGCCTGAAGACGCTGAGCTGCGTGCGCTCGTGGAACAGGCGCTCAGCGCAGCGTACGAACTGGGCGACGAGATCGGCAGAGGTGGCATGGGTATCGTCTACCGGGCGCGCGACAGGCGACTCAAGCGGCAGGTGGCGATCAAGCTGCTTCCGCCCGAGCTTTCGTTCCGGCGGGACGTACGTTCCCGATTCCTGCGAGAGGCGGAGACTGCTGCTCAGCTCAGCCATCCCAACATCGTTCCGATCTACTCGGTGGACGAGGTGGGGAACCTTGTCTATTTCGTGATGGCCTGCGTCGAAGGTGATAACCTGGCGGTACGGCTGGACAAGCGCGGGCCGCTCCCGATAGGTGATGTCAGACGCTGTCTCGAGGAGGTCTCAGAGGCGCTCTCGTACGCTCACGCACACGGAGTGGTGCACCGGGACATCAAGCCCGACAATATCCTCCTGAATGCTGTCGATGGGCGTGCGTTGGTAACGGACTTCGGCATTGCGCGGGCAGTTGGAGAGAGTAGCGATGCCTCGCGATTGACCGCCACGGGAGCAGCAATCGGTACACCGGCCTACATGTCGCCCGAGCAGGCGTCAGGTGATCGCGATCTGGACGCCCGCAGTGATCTCTACTCGCTTGGTGTCGTGGCGTACCAGATGCTGTGCGGCGAACCCCCATTTGTTGGGCAGACCACGCCGGCATTGCTGGTCAAGCATCTGGCCGAAGTACCTGTTTCAATTTCACTGCGACGGCCCGACGTCCCTCCGGTGCTCGCAGCCATTGTGATGCGGCTTCTGGAAAAGAACCCCGAGCACCGTTTCCAGACGGCGAGTTCGCTATTGCAGGCGATCAGGACTGGGCAGTTGTCGCCGATAGCATTCGAGGGTGGCGGCGGCGGACGCTCCGATACAGATGCGGTGGGTGGAACTCCCTCGGGCGGCCCTGGAGTACCCGGCCTGGCGGGTGTGGCACTCAACGCAATTCCAA
This sequence comes from uncultured Gemmatimonas sp., assembly GCA_964431565.1. Lineage (GTDB taxonomy): Bacteria > Gemmatimonadota > Gemmatimonadetes > Gemmatimonadales > Gemmatimonadaceae > Gemmatimonas. The sequence continues at coordinate 6,059 of CAYSKN010000042.1, read as the reverse complement.
GTGGCTATCGTACGCCAGCCTATCAATCGCGGACGCTCGCTTCGGCCCGTGTGCCGCAGGGCGGCCATGTGAGCTCGCCGACAGGCCGAGCAGCTCTCCATGACGACGACGAGGAGAGGTTCAGCGCCGAGGACTGGGCGAGATTCGAGGATCCGCGGGTAAGATGGTTTCGGCGACAGTTCGCGATATATCTGTTCGTGAACACACCGATTGTGCTTTTTAGCATCTTCGGCAGGAACGATCTTCTCGGCATCACCACCCTCTGGACGGTATTCATTGCGTGGAAGTATGCGAAGCTGTGGTCTGATGACTTCGACTGGCGCGACGTGCTGCGTCAACCGCGGCATCGACTGCTCGGTGAGGTGTTCGAAGACCTGGGCGACAGCATAAGCGCCACATTCAGTACGAAGAAGCGTGAGGAGCTGCGAGCCAGGGGGAAGCTGCGCTCGCGTCTGCGCGGTTCCCTCAGTTCACGCCCTCTGCAGGCGCCGGAGGGGCTCGGCAATCCCCTGCGGCCGATCGACGGTCCCGTACGTGATGAAGAGCTGGGTAGTCATCTCGCCATGGTACGTGCAACCAGAGCGGAGCGCGATGAGATCGCCAGACTGCTGGCCACGCTCCCGGAGGATGAACGTGTATTGATGCCCGGCGTGGGCGATATGGCGGCTGAACTCGCGAGCAAGGTGGAGGTGCTCGCTCGAGACTTGGTGCAGATGGAGGCAAGGAATGACCCGGCACAGCTGGGACGTGTGGAGACTGAGATTGCTGCGCTCGAGGCCCAGGCCAATCCGCTCGACAAGACGGGAAGCGACATGCGGGTGAGGCGCCTTGCACGGCTTAGGCGGGAGCGACGATCGCTGAGCGACGGGCAGGAAAGGCTGAATGCGCGGAGGGCGCAGTTCGAGAGCTGCCGGCTTGCACTTGAGAATGTCCGTCTTGATCTGGTACGGCTTCGGACAGGCCACGGTTCGGTACAGAATGTCACCCTTGTGGCTGAACAGGCGTTGATAATGGCCCGTGAAGTGGACATTGCGGTGCAGGCGGCTGCGGAAGTGCGCGACCTGACGGCGGCACGTCCCGCCTGAGTGCGACTGCATTGCGCGTTGTTTCCGCGTTTCCACGTGCATGACGTCCACTGACCGTTTCTCCGTGTCCATCCCGGATCGCTCTGGTACGGAGGATTCGGAGGTGGCGCGGCTGCGCAATCTCCTGACTGCCGTTGTTGGCGATCGGTATCTCATCGGCAGGGAAGCTGGCCGGGGAGGAGCGGCGGTGGTGTTTGCGGCAGAGGACCTGCGGCTCCGGAAAGCAGTTGCTCTCAAGGCGTTGCTTCCCCATCTCGTCCTGCGCGGTGATGTGCGGGAGCGATTTGTACGTGAGGCTCAGATGGCTGCGGGCCTGAACCATCCTCACATCGTGCAGGTGTATGCTGTCCACGAGGCGGGTGGGCTGATTTGCATATCCATGGCTCTCGTGGAGGGAGAGAGCCTTGCGGCCCACCTCTGTCGCAGCCCACGTCCTTCCCTGCGGTTTGTCGCGGGAGTGCTGGAACAGGTGGCGGATGCTCTCGCATACGCTCACGCCAGCGGAGTTGTGCATCGTGATGTCAAGCCTGACAATGTGCTGCTCGATCTGAAGTGCGGGGACGTGAAGCTCACCGATTTCGGAATAGCGTGCGCCACCGATGAGGCGTTACGGCTCACCGGAACGGGTATTGCGATAGGTACACCGGCTTTCATGAGCCCTGAGCAGGCAGTTGGTGAACAGGCGATCGACGGACGCAGCGACATCTACTCGCTGGGTGTAGTTGGATATCTGATGCTCACTGGTACGCTGCCCTTCAGTGGTGGGACCACGCCAGTGATGCTGGTGCAGCACTTGAGCACATCCCCCGCACCCCTTCGCTCGGTCCGCCCCGATGTACCCGAGGCATTGGCACAGATCGTGGAGAGGTGTCTGGCGAAGCAGCCACAGGACAGATGGCAGAGTGCCATTGAGCTTCGCGATGCCCTTCGTATTTTCCGGCGTGACGAGCCCTTGCAGGAGGCTATGCCTCCTCGTGCGATCGGCGTGACGCCATCGCTGCATCAACGAGTTGCTGGCGTACGGCATTCCCATGTGTCTGGTATGGATCAGGAAGCTGCCGTGCTTCGTACCAGGCGATTGCACATGCACCTGCGATGGATGTTGGCTGCAGCGTTTGGAGCGGTGGCGAGTTTCGTCTCCGGGATCGCATTCGATTCGGTGCTTCTGCTGCTTGCATTCCTTGCATGCCTGATCGGATCGTTGGTTGGTCTTCTGCTTCTGATGCTTGACGTTCTTTCACTTCACCGCATGGGGCTTTCCTTAGGGGAGCTGTCTGGGAAGCGGGACGGTGGGCTGACGGCGAAGAGGCCCGTTCGGGAGCATGATGCGAGAGTGGGAGAGTTGATGAAAAGGATGGCGGATCCGGCCAAGGTCTCATCACGCTATGCTGCCATCCTACACAGGGCGTTCGACGATCGTTTGGTGATCGCTGACATTGCTGACTCACTCTCTCCGGCTGATCGGGCTATGGTACCGGACACTGGACCGGCTGCGGATGCACTCATGGAGCGAATCGGAGCGCTGGTATCGGTGCTGGAGCGACTTGAGCGTGATGCCCCGGACAGTCTGTTGAGGGATGTGCGCAGCAGGTTGGCCGAAGTGGAAGCAGAGTCAGAGCAGACACCGATCCGGGAGCGTGTGCTGATGCAACTCCGGCGTCAATTGGAGTCATTGGAGGAGCTGGCGGCAAGGCGCGACATATTGGCGCAGAAGCTGGACAGTGCAGCAGTGGCGCTGGGCACCCTGCGCCTGGATATGGCAAAGCTCCGCACAATGGGTATGAGTGCCCAGATGGACAGCCTCACCGGCGCAACCCAGGAGGCTCGTGCAGTGTCACGCGAACTGGGTCTTGTGCTTGATGCAGTCGAGGAGAGCCGCAGGCTCTGAACCCAACCCGGGAGAACTATATACCCATGTGAGGAGCTGCTCAGTATTCCCGCTCCTCGAATTCAGCAACAAGCCCCTGATGACCGTGGCGCCGGGCTGCGCTGAGACCCAGCTGTGCCGCATCATGCGCCTTAGCAGGTCGTCCGAGGGCATGCAGCGCGTCGGCGTAGCGCAGCCAGCCATTTCCCTCGTCATCGTGATCGGCAAGATAGAGCTCCATCTCTGCGACAGCTTCCTCAATGAGACCGGCTTTCAGAAGCTCATTGGCGAGGCCGAAGCGGATGAGCGGGTTTCCTGGCTGCTTAGCGACCAGGGCGCGCATGGAGGCGAGACGATCCATGGTTACTGAAGGGTGCAGGGTGGGGGGATTTTCACGCCCAGTCGCTGCCGTCTCGGTGGGGCTGGCTGGACCGTGGCGTGACGGGATGATCCTCGTTTGACGCAAGGAAGCCGGCTATGAGGCTGCCGAGCCGATCGGGGATTTCTTCAGGCGAAGCGTGGGCTGTGCCCGGCAGGGTATGAACCTCAAGGCGCTTGCCTGCGGTTGAGTGCAGTTCCGCTTTGAGAAAAGCCTCACGTCCGGACCGCACGAAAGGGTCGAGCTGGCCAAACACTACTGCCGTGGGGCAGCCGAAGGCTGCACGTGACGACGCTCCGGTAGAAGCGGCTGTTCGGGAGTCTTCGAGGTCGAGCAGTTGTTTGCAGGCTGCATTGCGTCCTTCGCGAGACCGGTATGGCCTGAGGTAAACATCCAGCGCGTGCGTGGCTGTGTCCGGATGAACAAAGGAAGGGAGCAGGGCCGAATGAAGTGCCGACGCCAGCCAGCCAGGCGAGAGCCTGCGCCAGAGGGGGGCCGTTCGTGCCAGACGGGAAAGCCGGCGGTTGCCGTCCGGATCCTGCGGACTTCCCGCAAGCATGACAGGGTTGACCAGTACGAGATTTCTCACACGCTGGGGCTGGTCCTGTGCTACCCGTGCGACGATTGCGGCTCCCATGTCATGTCCAACGAAGGTGACATGATCGACAGCCATGACGTCGAGCAATCGGACCAGCCGGTCTGCATGTGCCGTGACGGTAAGGCTTTCTTCAGGCGATGGATCGGAGCGACCGTGGCCTGCCAGATCGAGTATCAGGACCCGATGCCCCGCAGGGAGCCTTGAGAGCAAGCGGCGCCACAGGTAGGAAGATGTGAAGGATCCGTGCACGAGCACGATCGGATCACCGGTACCGCGGCTGCCGAAGGCAAAACAGTAGATACGGACCCCGTCGAGGTCCACAAACTCACCGCGCATCGCCGGGCGGTAATGGCAGGATCTGCATGGGTGCGCGCAACATGCTCACACATGCTAACCAAATGAGCAATCGGGGGCACCATGCGGCGCCCCCGACTCTGAGCGCACGTATTGCCCGCTGGTATCGGCGCGGGCGCCACATCTCAGAGAATGCCGGGGCGTCGGCCACCCATCTGAGGCATGGAGGTGAAATTCTCATCGAATTTCTTCTTCTGGTCTTCGGTCAGCAGCGACTTAATTGCCTCATTGCGGCTGGCAGTGATTTTCTGCAGCTGCTCGCGACCTTCGGGGCTGCGCATCGCCTGCATTCCTCCAGACTGCATGACGGCCTGCTGCTTGGTGGTTGCGTCCTGGAAGATGCTGTCGACCCTGGCCGTCTGCGCCGCGTCGAGCGTGATGCCATGGAACAGCATCTCCTTCTGCCGTGCGAGTCTCTGCTCGCGGGACATCTGGCCCATGCCGCCACCTTGGGCAAAGGCGGGTGTGGTGACCGCGAGGAATACCATAGCAGCGATCAGGCGAAACATGTTCTTCATTGATTGGGGTTCCTGCAGTGGGTTCAGTCTCGCGTATGGCTCACGTGCCACTGCGAGCAGTTCGTCGTGCCACCGACGGTGCGACGGTATGTTGGACGCGAGGCCTCAGATCGCGTTAAGCTGCCATGCCGGATATGACCCGGCGGTCGCTGCGAGCCCGCCGGGGGATGATGCGACGGTGCACACCGACGGCAATGGCCGCCCTGCTGGTGAGGGCAGCTCGAGCTGGACCGGCGCCACGCGTGATGCCGGGCCCTTGGGCCCCGAGGGACGGGGCAGCGTGTGAGTGATTAGTTTTCCGCACGCACATGATATTCATCGACCCTGAGAAGAGAGGTGCCGAAGGCACCTTTGTCGAACTCGGCCTCGCCGCCCCGCTACTGGATGCTCTGGCCGAGATCGGCTATGAGCACCCCACGCCCATCCAGAGGGAAGCAATCCCGGTGGCATTGCTGGGACGGGACATCATTGGCCTGGCGCAGACCGGAACGGGCAAGACGGCAGCGTTCATGCTTCCGGTGGTTCATCGTCTGCTAGGGGGCCCCAGGCGCACACGTGTGCTGGTGCTCACACCGACGCGCGAACTCTGTTTGCAGGTCGAGGAGAGCGTACGTCAATATGCGGGCCACGTGCCAGTGGGTGTTATCCCTGTGTTCGGCGGCGTGGGGTATGAACCTCAGGAGAAAGCGTTGCGCAGCGGGGTGGACATCGTTGTGGCAACGCCCGGAAGACTGCTTGATCATCTCGAGAAGCGCAACGTCGATTTCACCTATCTCGAATCATTGGTGCTTGATGAGGCGGATCGTATGCTGGACATGGGATTCGCTCCGCAGATCAACCGCATCGTCGAGCAGCTTCCGCGATTTCGTCAGACGCTCCTTTTCAGCGCAACGATGCCACCCGAGGTGGAAGCGCTCGCACGCAAGTATCTGCGCAAGCCGATGGTGGTTCAGGTGGGTCGTCGTTCGGCAGCAGCGACTACAGTGACTCATGCGGTGTACCCGGTACCGCGCAGCCGCAAGAACGACCTGCTGGTTCATCTGCTTACCGAGCACGATCATGAATCTGTTCTGGTATTCACGCGAACCAAGAGCGGTGCCGACAGAGTGGTCAGAAGTCTTGCGACTGCCGGGCTCAGAGCTGGAGCGATGCATGCCGACAAGTCACAGCGGGAGCGTCTACAGGCGCTGGAGGATTTCAAGTCGGGTAAGCTCCCGGTGCTGGTGGCCACCGATATTGCACAGCGAGGCCTGGACAT
>CAYSKN010000041.1:15146-16584 GCA_964431565.1 uncultured Gemmatimonas sp. | reverse complement strand
ATTCGCGCTGACCAGCAGTTCCTCCATGATCAGGTCGAGTTCGCCGGCGCGCATATCGTGGGAGTTGGAGTAGCTCATGAACGCTGAGATCCTCTGCTGATCCGACACGCGGAAGTCGCCGAGGAAAGTGAGGTAGTCCTTCTTCGATTCGCTGCTCACGCGATAGCTGTCGTACTTCTGATGCCCGACATTAAGAAACATCGTGCTGGCGGCTCCGGCGTATTCGAGCCTGGTGTCGGAGCGCAGCAGACCGTCCTGGCCGCTGGTCGTGTTCTGTGTCACCGTGGTTCCGGGCTGGTCGGGCAGTTTGGTGTACATGTTCAGCACGCCGCCGATTCCGGTACCGTACAGGCTCGATGCCGGGCCGCGAATCGCGTCCAGTCGGCCGATGGTGGCGAAGTCGATGTCGTCGAGCATCGTTTGCCCTTCTGCATCGGTAATCGGAATGCCATTGATGTAGGCCTTGTATCCGGTTCCGGTGAAGTTTCCTGCGTCACGGTCGTTGGAATAGCCACGCATGATCATTCGCTGCCCACCACCGAACGTTCTGCGTTCCATCCGGATGCCCGGGGTGAGGTTGATAGCATCCTGCAGGTAGAGGCCCATACCCCGCTGCAGTTGACGCGACGTCAGCGTGGTTGCTGAGATCGGCTTCTGGAGATCCACAGACTCCTGGGTACCGATCACATTGATGGCGCTGAGGCTCTGGATAGCCGTCGTGAGTCCGCTCTCCACGTTGTCGGAACAGCTCCGGATAAGGATCCGGCCGGCACCGTAGCCGTATCTGCTCACGTCGATCGTCATCGCACCGGTACACGGCAATGAAAACAGTCCGTCACCGTCGGTGGTTGTGGTGACATTGCCGCGTGAATCCGTCACGACGGCACCGCTGAGGGGAGCCTTGGTGCGTGAATCGAACACTCGACCCTTTAGCTGGTCCTGTGCTGAAGCGGTGCCGGCAATTGCGAGCACCGCGGGAACCAGCAAGAGCAGCCGATTTCCATTGTGTTTCATCATGACTGAGGTGCCAGATAGGTGAGTGGAATGAACGGTTGTGGGCGGGAGGTACGGCGACTGCCATGCATCCATGGTCTGTACGCAGGCAATGCTCATGCTGTTGATGCCGCGCTTGCAGCAAGTGCTCACCGTTCACGTTCACTCGCGAAACCTTAATGAGGGATTAACAACGCTCGCGCTCAATCAGGGTCAACACATCATTATGTCGCGCATGCGAAGCCTCACTTTCTCCGCGTCTGTCGGAGCCTTCACATCATTCTGGTGGAATAGCGATCGAGAGAAGTGAACTTCTCCACCTTCCAGTTGGGGTTCATGCTGCCACCATATCCGTGCTGTCGCAGCCAATCCTTCTCTTCGGCAAGAGATTCCTCGCTGGCAAGATCACGGTACCATCCCTTCGCCTTCTGTACTGAGCCGGGGA
>CAYSKN010000041.1:0-15136 GCA_964431565.1 uncultured Gemmatimonas sp. | reverse complement strand
ATTTCTGAGCGCATCCTTCACTTCTATGGGTGTCCCTGTTGCCCAGAGGCGCAAGGTGGGGCGCCGGGCACTCTGCAGGAGCAGGTCGAGCGGTCTTGTGCCACCACTCAGCGGTGAAGCGAGCAGATGGAGGGTGGCAAGGCAATCATCAATTGCCCGATGTCCGTTGTGAAATGCTCGTGCCAAGCGGTAGAGCAGGTAGTCAAGCTTGGAGCTGCGGCTGCCCAGGTGGACCCATGGTATTTCCTGCTGCGAGCACGCCCAGTGCTTGCCGGCCAATGCAGGAAAGCGACGTTCGAGTACCGGTCTGTCGAATGCGGCGTTGTGCGCGATCACGAGTACTGCAGGTTCGAGCACTCCAAGGACGGCGCCTTCATCAATACGCTTGTCACGAACGGCATCGTCCGTGATACCAGTGAGGGCCACGATTTCCGGAGGAATGGGACGACCGGGGTCTTCCAGATATGACAGAACGGGGTGAACAGCATATACGATCCCTTCGCTGTCGAAGTCAAACGGTACAGCACCGAACTCGATTACTGCGTCATTTGCGGTATCGAGACCAGTGGTCTCGACGTCGACGATCAGTCCTCGGAGCATCTGGGTGAGTGACGGCGCTGGCTCGTTATAGTATGCAGGAACAACCAGACGTCTCAGCACCTGATAGTTGCCAGATGCCTCAAGCGTCTCTGCCACCGCTTCCAGGTCGCTGAGTGAACTCGGCTGTGCTTCCTGCATTGCAGCTTCCGATGTTGGGGGATCTGAAAGCTATCCGGCAATGTGTTCGCTATGATGCCGCCGTGAGGTGTCGCGTCGTTTCCGCAGCCTCTTCGGCAACGGCAAGGCCTGCGTTGAGATCGTTCCAGAGTGCCTCGACCGACTCCAGTCCGACGGACAGACGCAGCAGACTTTCCGTGATACCCTCAGCCCTGCGCACGACCGGATCGACGAGACGATGCGTGAGTCCGGCAGGATGCTGAATGAGAGAGTCCGTCGAACCAAGGCTCACTGCGGGAGTGATGAGTCTGAGGGCGCGCATGAGCGCGTTAGCTGCAGTAACGCCCCCGCGTACTTCGAACGAGACTAGCGTGCCGGAGCCCGTCATCTGACGACCTATCAATCCGAGCGGATCGCTGCCCGCATGTCCGGGATAATGCACTGCCGATACCATGTGATGACCAGCAAGACGCGCCACCAGATCCCGAGCCGTCCCTTGCGCCCGCTCGATGCGTATCGGCAAGGTGGGCAGGCCACGATGAAGCAGGAACGCTGCCAGCGGATGGAGGATGCTCCCTGTAAGGACCCGTATCTGCCGCAGCCTGCGCGCCCAGGCCTCACTTGTAGCCACCACTCCCGCAACCACATCGCCGTGCCCTCCAAGGAACTTGGTGGCGCTGTGCAATGCCATTGCAGCGCCGTGTGCAAGAGGTTGTTGCAGGACCGGGGTGGCAAACGTGCTGTCCACTACGACCGGAACTTTGCCTGCAGCATGCACTATCGACTCAATGTCCAGAAGGGTAAGAGTGGGGTTGGCGGGAGTCTCGATGAAGACGATTGCGGTGTCTCCCCGAATCGCCTGGCCCACCTCGTGAGCGTCGGTGAATGTGGTCGTGATTGGAAGCAGACGGCTCTCGAGCAGGTGATCGGTTCCCCCGTACATGGGACGTACCGCAACCACATGCCCGCCGCCAGCACAGGCCGCGAGCAGCACCGCCGTCGTGGCGGCCATGCCCGAGGAGAAAGCCACGCAGTCCTCCGCTCCCTCAAGATCGGCGATCGCCCGCTCCACACGTGCAACGGTGGGGTTGTGGAGCCTGGCGTAAACGGCGCTGCCTTGCGGTCCCCCTCCAGAGGTAAGGGAGTCATAGCTGGCCGTAGCCGCTTCGGGGTCGGGTGTAGGATAGGTGGAGGAGAGATCGATCGGGGGGGTGTGAACTCCCAGCGTCAGGAAGTCCTCGCGGCCGGCGTGAACTGCGAGAGTCGCAAAATCGGGCTGGTCGGGACGTGTCACGGGGCCTCCGGAAGGTGGCGGATGGCGTGTGGTGTTCAGATCTCAGGTCATAATTTAGAATACCCTCCATATGTCGTGGCAATTTCCGAAAGATCTTCGATTTCTGGCTGACCCTGATGATCTCGATCGAATAGATCGTGCGATTTTGGCGGCCCTTCAGCAGAATGCGCGACTCACCTACAAGGAGCTTTCGGCATGTGTAGGCCTTGCTGAGTCGAGCTGTCACGGTCGTGTCAGGCGGCTCGTGGAAGGCGGTGCTCTCCGGGGTTTCCACGCCGATGTGGATCCTCGCGTACTCGGAACTGGTCTGCAGGCGCTTGTCGCCGTGCGTCTGGCTCGGCATACAAGGTCGGTGGTTGCGTCATTCCGGCAGGCTATGCTCGATCTCACTGAAGCGATCGCGGTGTTTCACGTGGCCGGTGCCAACGATTTCCTCGTGCACGTGGCCGTCAAGGACTCCGATCAGTTGCGGGATCTCATTCTCGGTGCCTTCACTGGGCGTCCGGAAGTGGCCCATGTTGAAACATCACTAATATATGAGCATGCGCGAAACGCCGGTTTTTGGCGCACGCGGTGGGTCTGACAATGGTGCGCGTGGCTAGTATTGCAGTATGTGCATTTCTGAGGGCATGAAGAGCGCCGCTGCGGTCACCGATGGTGATTTCCACGATCGCATTCTTGGACCGGCGGGTGTGGTACTGGTCGATGTCTGGGCCTCGTGGTGCACGCCGTGCCTGGCTCTGGGGCCGGTGATGGATCGTCTGGCCGGCTCTCATGGTGATCGTGTGCAGATAATGAAACTGGACGCTGACAAGAATCCCGATACGGTGGCCAGGTACCAGGTTCGTGCATTGCCCACCGTTCTGCTGTTTCGTGCGGGCGTATTGGTGGGGCGCGCGACTGGTGCAAAGTCGTACTCGTTCTATGCTGCACTACTTGATGGAGCGCTTGAACCGGGTGCGTCTGCCGTCGTCCCGGTTTCCCGGCACGATACATCCCGGCAGGATGACGAATCGCTGGCCGAGGCTCGCTCACTGGTGGCAGTCGAAGGTGTCAGCCTGATATTCAAGCACAGCCTGACCTGTCCGTATTCTGCTGCCGGAAAGCGGCAGTACGACGCATTCAGGACCGATCACCCGGACGTCCCGGCCAGGGTGGTGACAGTGCAGACAGAGCGAGCGCTCTCCGATGCGCTCGCGGAGCTGCTCGGTTTGCGGCACGAGTCACCCCAGGCAATCGTTCTTCGCGATGGCAGGGTGTTCCGACATGCATCTCACGGTGCGATAACGGCGGCGGGCCTTGGCCGGGCTGTGGCTGACGCGGGCTGACTGGCGCCACTGAGCCTGACAGCAGCCGGGTCGGAGTGCAAGTTACCGGGAATTCATCCCAGCCTTCCTGCTCCCAAGGCCATGACACGTTCCTCCTTATCCGTGCCGGCGCTGTTGCTTGCCACAGGCCTGCCAGTCGCCGTCTGCATTGCACCCTCACCCGTGGTGGCACAGGCTCCTGTCACCCGATCGGCATCATCGACCGCCACTGCGAGGCCGCCACGCGCAATCCGGCGTGACATCCCCATGACCAACGCGATCAGCCGGGCCTTCGCGGCCGGCACCCGCGATTCGACGGGGAGGCCTGGCAGTCGGTACTGGCAGCTTCGCACCGATTACGCGATTGATGTCTCCCTTGAACCGGCCAGTGCCGTGCTGGAGGGGAGGGCGCGCATTACGATTCACAATACGAGTCCCGATTCTCTCAACGAGATCGGCCTCAGACTCGATCCGAATCACTTCATAGGAACGGCACCTCACGCGGCGCCGTGGACGCCTGCCGAGGTGACTGATGGGGTAAGGATCGGGCGCATGAGCGTGAACGGTGCGCCCGTGAACATAGCCTCGAACGCCCCGCCTACGGTCGAGGGTGCACAGGGTTTCGGAGGTGTCCAGAACCAGTTGCGCGGAGCGGGTAACGCTGTCACGGAGAACGTGTTGCTGAACGGGCGTTCTACCAACGCGCGCATCCGTCTTGTCACGCCCATTCTTCCTGGCGCCCGTGCAACAGTCGAGGTGGATTGGTCCCACAGGCTGCCCGGTGGGCCGGGAACCGGTCACCGTATGACTCAGCGGTGGGCTGACACACTTTTCCAGCCCACGCAATGGTACCCACGCATTGCTGTCTATGATGACCTGCGTGGCTGGGATACCGAGCTGTACCTGGGACCTTCGGAGTTCTACAACAATTTCGGCACCTTCGATGTGAATATCGATGTGCCCGTTGGGTGGATCGTGAGTGGCACCGGCCTGCTGCAGAATCCTGAACAGGTGTTGACGGAGCGGGCGCGTGTTCAATTGGCCAAGGTCACAGAGACAGACGATCTGACCATGATAGTGGGACCGGATGAGGTTGGGCCAGGTCGGGCTACCGCAACCAGTGCGAGCGGACGTCTGGTGTGGCGTTTTCACGCTGATACCGTGACCGACTTTGCATGGGCTACGGCGAAGAAATACGTATGGCAGTCCACGCGGGCAATGATCCCGGGCAGGGGACCAGTGCCGATTCACATGTACTACCTGCCGGGTCGTGCCAATCTCTACGAGCGCGCGCCGCAGATCGTGCGTCACGCCCTCGAGTTCTACTCCAAACTCTGGTTTCCCTATCAGTTTCCCCAACTGACCATGCAGGACGGACCGAGCGCCGGCATGGAGTACCCGATGGTGGTCAATTCAAACCAGGGTGCCGCTGACCATGAGGTAGGACATCAATGGTGGCCGATGGTGGTTAGCACCAACGAGACGTGGTATGGCTGGATGGACGAGGGGTTCAATCAGTACATGAACATCCTCTCTGCAGCGGATGCTGCAGGCCGTTCGGCAGTCCTGGACGGTGAGGGACAGAAGTACGGTCGAATGGCAGGGACTGAATCGGAGCCCATCATGATGTGGAACGCCAATTATGGCGGTTCGAGCTACGGCTACACCACCTACAGCAAGGCCCCACTCATGCTGTCGATGCTCGGGGCAATTGTGGGCGATAGTGCATTTCAGCGCGCTCAGCGCGAGTGGGCGAATGTCTGGTTGTTCAAGCAGGCATCGCCCTGGGACTGGATGTTCTTCATGAACAAGGCTCTCAATCGTGATCTGGGCTGGTTCTGGTATTCATGGCTGTTCACCAATGCCAGCGTCGATGCGCGCATCGCGTCTGTCAGGACGACGGGTGGTCGCACATCGGTGACGATAGCCCAGGATGGCGACATGCCGGCACCGATAGTTCTCCAGGTGAGCTTTGTATCGAAGGGTACTGCCATCCGGCCGATGAAGAACGCCGTGATGCTGGACTCCGTCACGGCCCTGGTCACGGTTCCTGTGGATGTCTGGTTCGGCGGGGCTCGGACGGTGACGACCGATCTCACATTCGGAGCACGTCCGATCGAGAAGATCGTGCTGGATCCGGCACGTCGTTTTCCTGACCGGAATCCCAACGACAACGAGTGGACTTCTTCTATTGGGACACGAGAGAGTTCACGATGAATAGTACGCGGCATTCTCGTCGATGTAACCCTTGGTAAGGTCACATCCGAACGCGCGCGCGGAGGCTGTTCCTGTCCCGAGGGAGATCTCCAGATCGACAACCTCCTGGGACAGGCTCTTGCGTACCGTCGAGTCATCGAAGCCGAGGCGTTCCCCCTTGCCTACCACCTGATAGCCATTGATCCAGGCGTCGGTTGTCAGAGGCCTTATGGTACAACCGAAGCATTTCCCGACTGCCATGAGCAGGCGTCCCACATTGGGGTCGGCTCCGTGGACCATCGTCTTTACAAGCGGAGAATTCACAACGCTTTTTGCCACGATGCGGGCTTCGGACTCGTTAAACGCATCACGGACCGTCACGCGTATCAGATGCTCCGCTCCTTCTCCGTCGCGGGCCAGTATCTCGGTCATGTGCGCACAACCTGCAGCAAGAACGGTCAGGAATTCGGTTTCTCTCACCTGGCCCGCCAGTCCGTTGGCAAGGATCGCGCAGGTGTCGGACGTGCTGGTGTCAGTATCCACCGAGAGCATGTTGAACGATGGAGCAATGGCCTGACGCAGCAGGCTGTCGAGGACAGGTGCTTCGAATGCGGCGTCTGTAAAGATGTAGGACAGCATCGTTGCCATGTTCGGTTCGATCATTCCTGAACCCTTGGCAACCCATGTTATGGTGGCATTCCCGACCGATGCCGAAACCGCCTTTGGGTGTGTGTCGGTGGTCATGATGCCTTCCGCTCCAATCATTGGATCGTCCTGCAGATCGGCAGCCATGCCCACCACTCCGTGCTCGATCTTCGCTATCGGCAACTGAACACCGATCACGCCGGTCGAACTGACGAGCACCTTGTCGGGAGTGGTTCCGACTTCGGCCGCGGCTGCCCTCGACATGCGGCGTGCGTTTTCCACGCCAGCCGGGCCCGTGGCAACATTGCTCACCTTGCTGTTCGCGATGATGGCCCTGAGCGTTCCGCCGGAGTATGGGGGAATGGTCTCCCTGCCAAGGATGACCGGTGCGCCGGGAAAGTGATTGCGTGTGAATACCGCAGCCGCGGCAGCGTCGACCTGGCTGACGAAGAGCGTGAGGTCGCGCGCGCTGGCCTTCAGGCCGACGTTGCGGCTGGTGCACCGGAAGCCACGCGGGAAGATCGGCCTGGCATGGAAGACGGGAGTATCGGACATTCCCGAAAGCTGGGCATGCCAGCGGGCAGTTGCCAGTGACCGACACTGTTGCCTCCAGCCATTGCCCCTTCTGTGGTTCCGGCCGTTGCGGTCAGGACAGGTCGGTGATTCCATGGCTTCAGTTCCGGGCTCACCCGTGCGTACGTTGAAATCGGGAGACAACACCGTGTCCCCGCCAAGTACGCTTGTCCCAATCCACGAATACAATGCAGCGTTCATCACTCCGCCTGTTGCCGCCTGCCGTGTGTGCTGCGGTGCTGATTGGCCTGATGGTTTCCGTTGCTCTTTCTGCCCAGCAGGCACCGATCAGGCATGTCGCCGTGAGCGACACATCAATCTTTGCGCCACTTGTTCTACCTGCACCCAATGAGCTGCGTTCCGGCAGCGGTGCACCGGGTGGACGCTACTGGCAGAACCGGACCGATTATACTCTGCGCGCAACGCTCGATACCGGCACACGTGCGGTGAAAGGAAGCATGACGCTGCGTTACGCCAACCGATCGCCTGACACGCTGAGCTTCATCTGGCTGCAGCTCGAGCAGAATGCGTTCAGAAGCAATTCGCTCAATTCCTTCATCTTCGCAGAGGATTCACGCTTCGGGGCTCGCGGTTTCAATGGTGGCTATACGTTCACGCGGATGGCGCAGGTGCTGTCTGCGCGATCCGGAGGTGTGCAGCGAAAAGTTGACCTTGCGAGCCGCATCAACGGGACGGTGATGAAGGTAAACCTGGCTGAAGCTCTTGCGCCCGGTCGGACCGCAACGATCGAAGTGACGTGGAGCTTCGAGGTTCCCGAACACGGTGCAGACAGAATGGGCCGTGATGGGTCGCTTTATGAAATCGCACAATGGTACCCTCGCGTTGCCGTCTACGACGATGTACGTGGATGGAACATGGAGCCCTATCTTGGCCAGGGTGAGTTCTATCTGGAGTACGGCGACTTTGATCTGTACGTGACGGTTCCGGCGGGATATGTCGTGGCCGCCACTGGCGTGCTGCAGAATCCTCGCGATGTGCTCACTGCCGGCCAGATCGCGCGGCACGCTCTGGCGACCAGATCGGATACGGTAATCCGGCTCATCACTGTGGACGAACTGGCCAGTGGAGTCGCCCGCCCGCGCAAGAATGGCACCATGACCTGGCACTTCCTCGCCAGGAATGTGAGGGATGCAGTATGGGCGGCGTCGCCCGATTTCCAGTGGGATGCATTGAGCTGGAATGGGATCATGGCTTATGCCTACTACAGACCGAATGCCGCGGTGAACTGGCACGATGCCGCTGATCAGGCGCGCATGTCTGTCATGGAATACTCGGAGCGCTGGTTCCCGTATCCATGGCCACAGATAACTGCCGTGGAAGGACCCATCAGCGGCATGGAGTATCCGATGGTGGCAATGGAGAACAGGAGCAGCGACGTGTACGATCTGTACAACGTCGTGACTCATGAGATCGGGCACATGTGGTTTCCGATGCTCGTCGGCAGCAATGAGCGCGTTTACATGTGGCAGGACGAAGGCTTCAACACTTTCATCAATACGTTCTCGGAGGGACGCCGCTATCCCGAGAAAGGCGATCAGATGGCACGTGCTGCCGAAGAACGCAGGTTGGTTGAAGCATATATGACGCGAGGGATTGACGAACCGGTGAATATCAGTCCTGATCGCATTGATCCGCGACGCCTGGGTGAGGCCGCCTATGTGAAACCAAGTGCGGGTTTGCAGCTTCTGCGGCAAGAGATACTGGGCCCCGAGGCATTCGACGATGCCTTCCGTACCTACATCGTCCGTTGGGCATACCGACATCCCACTCCCGCCGATTTCTTCCGTACCATGGAAGACGTAGGCGGTCGTCGGCTCGACTGGTTCTGGCGTGGCTGGTTCATTGAGAACGCCAGGTATGATCAGAGCGTGGACAGCGTGGTCACGCTGACGAAAGGTGATACGGTCATAGTGGGTGTGGAGTATGGGAATCGTGAGCGCGGTGTTCTGCCTCTGCGGGTTCGATTCACGTTCAGTGACGCGACGACACAGGACTATGAATATCCGGCAGAGATCTGGAGCACAGACTCCCGTCAATACGCACGTACTTATACGTTCTTGAACAAGCGTGTGGCCAGAATAGAGATTGATCCGGATGGTCGCCTGGTCGATGTGGACCGGAAGAACAACAGATGGGAGGCTTCGCAGTCGGGACCCTGACGGCGCCGCTTTCCTGTCAGGCCATTCGTTCGCTTTCTCTTTCGGAAGCCTCTCTGGCTCCGTTCCGGGCCATTCTGCGGAATTTCTCCTGCCTGATTCCGTTTCACTCCAGCTTGACAGCGGTGCCTTCCCAGTTCCTGCTCCGTCCTTTCGATATCGCCGTGGTTCTGCGCCTGATCGCTGTCCCCGAGGATAGGTACGAACCGCTTGCCGCCGCATTGGCTACGAGTACCAGTGCCGTACACAGGGCTGTTGCCCGTCTGCAGTGCGCAGGCTTGTGTGACCGGGGCACGAGAACCGCAAACAACGCGGCTGTGCTTGAGTTCCTGGTGCATGGCCTGAGGTACGCTTTCCCGCCTGTGCATGGTCCCGAGCGCAACGGGTTGCCCACTGCTGGTGCGCATCCGGCCCTGATAGCTGCCCTCGGTGTGAATGCCGGCCCTCCGTTGGTTTGGCCCATGGATGGTGCGGCCGCGCATGGCAAGTCGCTGGCGCCACTCTTCGCGGGCGTTACTCGTGTGGTACAGCGCGACGGGCGCATGCACGAGATGCTCGCTGCCATTGATCTGCTGCGTGTGGGCTCAGGCGAGCAGCGTGTGGCGGCGAGCGAACTGCTGGCTCGCTATCTGACGGCCGATTGACGATCGCGCGACTGCAGGTTGAATGAACGTTATGGGGTGCGGGTTGAGCTGACCGCGAGCCCAGCGGCACGCCACGCCAGGAAGCCACCGGTGAGGTTCACTGCATCGGTACGGCCTGCACGATGCAACATGCTGGTTGCCACTGCCGATCGGGCTCCCGAGTGACATTGCACCACAATCGGCCCCTCTGGCAGGTCCTCCATCAGTCCGGGAAGCGCGCCCAGCGGGATGTGCCGTGCATGCGGAAGATGGCCGCCATCCCAGTCCGTACGACCGCGGATATCGATGGTAGGCAGCGAATCGAGCGCAAGCTGTGCGGCGCTGATCTGCGGGATTGCTGCCGGCACGTTACCGCGCTGCTGCCAGGACAAGAGCAGATCGGATGCGCTGGCCCAGCCGCTTATGTTGTCAAAGCCAATGACAGTCAGGTCGTGAACTGCGAGCCGTATGTCGTCCGGCGTGCAACGTTGCGCATCAAGGTTGGTGTGCGGGGTGGGGCCAGCCGAGGAAAGGAGAATGATTTCGCTCTCGATGGGAACCAGAGAGCCAAGCCAGGTACTGAACGAGCGGCCGTACGTGACCGAGAGGGTTCCCGGGACGTGTGCGGCTGCGAATACGTCGGCAGGCCTGAGGTCAATGACCCACGTATCGAGCCTGCTTACGGGCCCTGCGACCCTGGTGAGTATGGAAACTGCATCAAGTTCCGGGACAGAGGCGTTGCCGAGGAGTGCGGGTCCCTCACGATTGATGCGCTTCATGTCCGCGAAGTACCTGGGTGGTTCCGGTTGTCCCGCCAGAACCATCTCCACGAAGAGAGACTCGTCTGTCTCTGCGACGCCCCAGTTGGCGAGCTTTTCGTAGCCCACGGTGCTGGACGGAATGGCGCCCAGGGCCTTGCCGCATGCGGAGCCAGCGCCGTGGCCTGGCCAGACCTGAAGATGATCAGGCAGCGAGCGGAAGCGGGCAAGTGACTGGAAGAGGGTACGCGCACCTGCCACCATCGTATTCCCGACACCCGCTGCACGCTCCAGCAGATCCGGCCGGCCGACGTCGCCTACGAACACGAAATCACCGGTAAGGATACCCATGGGTCCGGCGGCGCCCGGTAGGTCCGTGACGATGAAGGAGATGTGCTCGGGGGTATGGCCGGGAGTATGCATTACCTCGAGCCGGATGTTGCCCACACTGATGATGGAACCGTCGCGTACCAGCGCAGCACCGTCGGAGCTGGCGTATGCGTACTGCCAGTCAGTGCCCCCTTCTGCAGACAGGAACAGCTGTGCCCCTGTCGCAGCCCGCAACTCCCGTGAACCTGATACGAAATCGGCGTGGATATGTGTTTCGCTGACGTGGGTAATGCGAAGTCCTTCAGCTTCGGCGAGACTGATATATGGTCCGATATCACGCAGCGGATCGATGACGATGGCTTCGCCGGTTGCCTGACAACCAATCAGGTAGCTCGCCTGGGCGAGTGCCGTGTCGTAGAGCTGACGGAAGAACATGCCGGATACGAGGGTGAAGGGAGATGGCCGAACCACCCAGCAAGTTCGCATCTTTTCCCGCTTGGTGACAGCCGTGCCATACAGACCATGCCGGATGCCTGCCGATGCTGGTAGCATGTATCGGAACATGTGCTCTTTGTCACCTCATCCGACTGCTCCGTGATAAGGCGGAAGCCTGATGTGCTCGGGCAACCCGGGCGACGATCTGCCGCTCACAGCGCCGGCTCCCTGCTGGGGCCGCTTATTCCTGGCGTCAGCGTATTCAGCCTGCCAGGTGGCTCATTCAGGGCAGCAGTCCCCGGATCTGCTGCTGAACCACGGGGGTTAGCTCCCCGGGGCGCCTCATCGGGATCGCCTGCTGGCGGACGTGGAGCCAAGGGCAAGGTTTCACGGGCAGGCAGGACGCAGGCCGTGCAACCGGACCGACCAGCGAGACGAGGAGTACCGGGGGGTGCTCGCGAACGGCAGGACAATATCGTGGTGGCGAGCCTGATCGTTTCGTTTGTGCTGCTAATGCTTGGCGTTGGAGTTGTCCGTGTGAAAAATGATATGCAGGTGGAGCGCAGCCGTACGGCCATCACGCACACGCTTGCAGTTGCTCACGTCGAACAGTCGGCATATCACGCCATCAATCAGAGGTTCGCTTCGTGGAGTGAACTTCAGGAGCGCGGCGTCAAGCTGGAGAAACAGCAGGAGGTCGTGGCATCGAACGCCACTGCATATCACTGGTTTCTTTCGGTGCGTGACAACGACACCGGGCTCGTGTGTTCCGGCACCGGTGAGCTGTTCGATGATGGGCCTGACGAGCGAAGGGCGGCCTGTTCCGGCGGGCTCTAAGATCGACCGAGCCTTCCCGGCTGCCGTGCGGGTCACTAGATCGAATAGTGACCATGCTTCCCCATGATTCAGTGATCTGCGCTCTGCATGAAAGCACACCTCGGGTGGGGGGGCGTTCCCTGTGGACACGGTGCCGCCAGGATGAGACATCGGTGTGGGTACTGTCCCGGGCGGTGGTGTTTGTAGTGATGCCACTGATGCTGGCGAGTCTGCCGGCGGCAGTTCATGCACAGCAGCGTGACACGATTGCCAGCAATGATTCCACATCGGGGCAAACAGGAGCGCGTGCACTGGAATCGGTGCGTGTGAATGTGACGCGTGATGCTGCCCGATCTCCTTTCGATCTTCCTTTTTCGCTTGTACAGGCGCCCGTCGGTGCCCGGCCCGAGCAGCGCCGCTCAGGTGTTGGCGATCTGCTGCTGGGTGTTCCCGGTGTACAGGTGCAGGATCGCGCCAACCCCTCCCAGGATCCACGAATAGCTGTGCGCGGGTTTGGTGCGAGATCTGCATTCGGGGTGCGCGGGGTCCGCTTGCTGCGCGACGGTGTCCCGGTCTCGCTGCCCGATGGTCAGACACCGGTGGACTGGCTCGATCTTGAGACAGTCGATCGTATCGATGTCATTCGTGGCACGGCAGCCGCACTTTATGGGAATGCTGCAGGTGGTGTGATAGATCTGCGTTCGCGGGCGCCATCTTCTGCTCCATTCGCCGCGAATGTGAGATATTGGAACGGAGGCGGTTTTGAACGGGCGAACGTAACACTGTCGGGCAGTTCGTCCGACCACGACGGATCCTGGCGCGAAGGGCAGTGGCTCGGGTCATTCACGCGCACGGCTGGTGAGGGGCCACGCACATGGTCGCGCCTTGACGCCACGAGTCTCTTTCTTCGTGGTCTTGTGAGCATCGGTGGCACCTCGGTAGAGATGCAGGGAACGCGATACGACGCACCCCGGGCGGAGAATACGGGCGCTCTGACTGCGGTCGAGCTGGCGCATGATCCACGGCTGCCGGATTCGCTCAATATCATCAAGAAGTCACTCAAGGCAGCGCGTCAGACACAGGTGGCGCTGATAGCCCGGCGGATTCTGAAGAGCGGGATCGGCGATGGCGAGCTGCGGGCATCGGTCTTTGCCGGCACCCGTAGTCTAGACAACCCACTGCCTTTTGCCATCGTTGCCATCGAACGATCGGTGAGAGGTGCAAATGTACATGGCACCTGGCGTACCGAGTCGACGTGGTTGCCGCTGCGTGCGGGGGCCGGAATTGATGTACAGCAGCAGATGGATGATCGATACAACTACGAAAATTGCAGCGATGTCGCACCATTTTCACCGCTCTCGGTGAGGTGTCCGACGCGTGACGAGCGAGGGGCAACGCGCCTCGATCAGCAGGAACTTGCGGCCGGCATCGGGAGCTACGCGCGTGGCGAAGTGGAGTTTCCGCAACATGTGTTCGCGAGCGCGGCGGTACGACTTGATGCGGTGAGGTTTCGTGTACGGGATCGTTTCGTCAATGGCGCCAATCGGGATGACTCGGGTGAGCGCAGGCTCGGCGCAGTGAGCCCCATGTTCGGGCTGACCTGGCGCGCGAGGCCATTCTGGAGCGTGTACGCCAATATGTCGTCAGCTTTCGAAACCCCAACCGTTACGGAACTGACCAATCAGGCGGACGGTGCTGCTGGCCTCAATGCCTCGCTCGAACCTCAGCGAACGCGTACCATTGAACTGGGCACGCAAGGTATTCTCGCAGATCGGATGCGCATTGAAGCAGTGGTGTTCCGCGCCACTGTGCTGGATGAACTGGTTCCGTTCGATGTGCCTGACCAACCCGGTCGTCGTGCTTTTCGGAACGCCGGCCGCACTTCAAGAGAGGGTGCCGAGGCGAGTCTGCGGGTGGTGGGTAGCCATCTGGATTTCGGGACTGCCTATACATGGTCGCACTTCCGGTTTCACCGCTACGACGTTGGCTCCGTGTCGTACGCCGGGAATCCCATTCCGGGCGTACCTGAACATTACTGGCAGTCATTCGCTACCGGTCGTGTTGCCTCCTTCTGGAGCACCATCGAGTTGACGGCCGCCTCGCGAGCCAGTGCCACCGATGCTGCCACCGTCTTTGCCTCGGGTTATGCCGTATGGAACGTACGCGCGGGGACCGACCCGGTGAGGCTCTCCCGTCGGAGGGCCGCAGGTGTACGCGTTGCGCCGAGCATCGGTATAGACAATCTGTTTAATAGGTACTATGCGGGCTCGCTGGCAGTCAACGCCACCCGCAATCGCTACTTCGAACCCGGTCAGCCGTTGCGCATCACGTTCGCCTTGCGGTTGAACTGGGAGTGATCGAATTGGGGCCCGAGTCGGGCCGGGTCAACATGAGCGGGTCCGTAACAGCGCCTGTTTCGCCTGCAAGGCACCCGTTCCGAACGAGACCGAGGCATCACGAAATCTCTTTATGCGGCAGATTGTCGTGGATCGCTCGGGACACTGCTGGCTTGAGGACCCGTGTCAGTGAATGCGCAGGATGAAAGGCAGTCGTGCGTAGAGGCCTCTTGGGTCGTTGTATGAGGAGAGAACCGAGAGCTCCCGTGCCACATCGCGCGCGAGAGTTGCTGCGGCGCCCCGCCCAGCCGCCTCTGATCCAATGCCAGCGCGGAATGCCGCCTCTGTTGCAGCGAGTGGAGTTTGTGCTGCCACTGGCACCGGTCGGTTTTCCAGCAGTTCAGCCAAGCGCTCAGTCGGGCTCTTGATCCTGGGGTATTCGACTACATCGTAGTCGCCGGTTATGAGCGCCAGGCGTGCGGCCGCATCCACTGCTTCATCGAGCCCTCCGAGTGAGTCGACGAGGCCAAGGCGCAATGCCTGCGTGCCTGACCACACGCGACCCTCCGCGATCGCGCGCACCGAGTCGCCCGGTAATCGTCTGGCTGTCGCAACGTGGCCGATGAATGCGTCATACACCAAATCGGTGCCGCGCTGGATCAATGCGAGCTCAGCGTCGGTGTGAGATCGGGTGATGGTGAACAGATCTGCATAGCGACCGGTCTTCACCGTATCGAAGGTGATACCGTGATTGTTGGCAAGTCTTTTCACGTTCGGTACGAGAGCAAAGACCCCTATTGAGCCTGTAATGGTGTTGGGTTCTGCGTAGATGATGCGTGATGCAGTGCTGATCCAGTAGCCACCGCTGGCTGCCAGCGATCCCATGGAAACCACAACAGGCTTGTCGCTGTCAATGAGTGACAGTTCAC
>CAYSKN010000040.1:6044-16622 GCA_964431565.1 uncultured Gemmatimonas sp. | reverse complement strand
CCGTCGCCGGCGGTGAAGCCGATGACCGAGGCGCCCTGCTCACGAGCTTGGCGGGCGGCGTTGAGCACGTTGGCCGACTGACCGCTCGTTGAGTGGATGACCAGCGTGTCGGTCGGTCGAACCAGCGCCTCGACCTGCCGGGCGAAGATGTTCTCGAAGCCGAGGTCGTTGCCCGCGGCGGTCAGCAGCGAAGTGTCGGTGGTGAGGGCAATAGCGGGGTAAGCCCGTCGGTTGCGCATGTACCTGACCACGTACTCGGTCGCCAGATGCTGCGCGTCAGCAGCAGAACCACCATTGCCGCAGAAGAGGAGCGTCCCTCTCCGGGCTACCGTACTCCGGACGAGTGCGAGAGCCTCTCCGATCTCTCTCTCCAGCCTGGATGCTGAAAGTTCGGCGGTGGCGGCGAGATCACGGAGTGAATCGAGAACCGATGCAAGGTCACTGTTGTTGGATTGCGTCATCTGAAATGTAGGCAGAATGAACTCGCTCGCGTAGAATTGCGACGTGCTTCTGACAGGGCACTGCAGTAGCCTGTCCGGCGTTCAGATGCGGTGTACGGACCACAGCGGTAACTCCCTACTGCAGAAAAGGTTGCAGCACACGCAATGAGGTCTCGGGTGAAGGCGAACCGTCATCCACAGCCGTAAGCAGGTGTGAGTGGACGTCAATCATTGCACTTCGGCCTTCCCTGAACAAGCCAAGTGCTTCACTCCTCTGGCCCGGTGGACAATGCTGCTATCCGCGACATCGCAGCAGACGCCCGCCTGTCGAGCAGCATCGGATTGCCCGCTGCTTCCTGAAATGCGTAGGTGATGAGTGCGTCCACCACCAGCAGGTCGAGGGCATCAGCCCTGGTTGTTGTTCTACTCGTCAGCAGTTCATTGAGCAAGCCGATTCCCGTATCTATGCAGACATCCGGCACATCAGCGACCGGCCGCCCCATATGAGGCCCGAGGAGGGCAGCAAGGCGCCTAAACAAGGCAGCAGGCGAACCTGATTCAATCTGCGCCACCCACTCGCCGATCGTGCCGGGTCGACTATCCACCGGCTGTGCCTTGCTCACGCCGCAGGCGTCGCGAGTCGACGAGCGACTTCGCCTCCGGCCGCGAGCGCCTCATCGAGGCGTGACGGGTCAACACCTGCCTGCGCCATATGGGCCTTGCCACCACCACGCCCGCCAACACTGGTCGCCACCTCACTGACGATGGTATCCGCTCGTATGCCACGCCCACGAACGTTATCTGTAGCCACCGCCAGCAGCGCGCCCTTGCCATCAGCCAGTACAGCACCGAGAAGAGCAAACCCGCTTCCCAACGCCTCACGCACACTGTCACCAAGTGCCTGCAGTGATTTCGCGTCGGACAGTTCGACACGGGCCGATACAAAGCGGATACCACCGATATCCTCCGCGCAGGCAAGAATCTGCCGGACCACGGCGTCACCTGCACCCCCACGTATCGTCTCATCCAGCTTTCTCTCAAGCTGCCGCCGCTCCTCAATGAGTGCATCGAGCTTCTGCCCTATCTGCTCCAATCCAGATGCCATTCCTGACATGGGAACCTTGAGCCGCGAAGCCACACGCAGCAAAGTTCGCTCGCGGTCAGCCAGAAGGCGAAACGCCCGCGGTCCAGAGGCAGCCTCAATGCGGCGCACGCCAGCAGCGACACCGCTTTCTGACACGATCCGCATCAACCCGATCTCGGCTGTATTCGCTACGTGAGTACCACCGCACAGTTCAACCGACAGAGACGGAATCTCCACGACCCTGACCACATCCCCGTACTTCTCACCAAAGAGCGCCATGGCTCCGCTGGCGATCGCATCTGCATAAGCCGCCTCCCGCGTCCTCACAGGCACACTTGCCCAGATTCCGGCATTCACCTTTGATTCGACCGCCATCACCTGATCCTCCGTGAGCGGACCATGATGAGTGAAGTCGAACCGCAGTCGGTCCGGAGCCACGAGCGAGCCTGCCTGATGGACATGATCGCCCAGGATTGTCCGCAACGCAGCGTGAAGCAGATGAGTTGCTGTGTGGTTGCGCTCCGTGTCATGCCTGCGCTCGCGCGACACCGTGGCACGGACCCTGCCGAACGTGACTTCTCCCGTAAGCAACCCGAGCGCAGCAATCCTGCCATCCGTCTTGCGTACCTCGTTGACCGAAACTGACCAGCCATCACCAGTGATGGTACCAACGTCCGACACCTGACCGCCTGATTCAGCATAGAACGGTGATTCACGGAGCATCATGGCCACACGTCCGTCGGGCAGCTGACGAACAGCAGTAACGACCGTATCGACCTCGACAGTGTCATAACCTACGAAGCGACCCAGTGTTTCCTCATGCTGTCTATCATGCGTCCATTGCGTGGGATCTGAAAAATCATCAACAGGAACCGTGATATGACGTGACCTGCGATCCTCCTGCGATTGCCTGCGCTGAGCCTGAAGTGCCCGCTCAAAACCGGCGACGTCCACCAGATACCCTCGCTCGCGTGCCATAAGATCCGTCAGGTCTATCGGAAAACCGAACGTATCATACAGGCGAAACGCATCCTCGCCCGAGAGAGTTCCGCGAACTGCGGTGCTGCCCTGGGTACTGGCAGATGGTGCGAGCTCATTGAAGCGCAACATACCGGCGTCGATCGTAGCAAGAAAACGCTGCTCCTCGGCCCTCGTCGTCTCCAGGATATGCTGCCTGCGCTGCCGCAGCGACGGGTAGAGTTCGCCCATGACATCGACGAGTGTTTCCACGATATGCACGAGCGTCGGTTCCCGCCGGCCGAGAAGCCATGCATGCCGGACAGCACGGCGCAGTATCCGACGAAGCACATAACCCCTGCCTTCATTGCTGGGGAAGACACCATCAGAGAGCAGGAAGCCTACAGCGCGTGCATGGTCAGCGAGAACACGGAAAGACGCCGGGTCAATCTCCCTCCCATCACCGCCATACGCCTTGCCAATACCTACACCAGGCCTATACGGATACCCAATGCCCACCACCTCCTCGACTCGTGCAATCAGCGGTCGAAAGAGATCAGTATGGAAGTTGTTAGTGACTCCCTGCATTACAGCTGCGAGGCGCTCCAGTCCCGCACCCGTATCCACCGATGGTCTCGGCAATGGTACAAGTGTCCCGTCTTCCTGTCGATCATACTGCATGAACACGAGATTCCAGATCTCCAGAAACCGCCCCGCTTCCGCACCTTCCACAAACGCATCAAGTGAAAACTCCTCGATATCGAGCCGTGTCCACTCACCGATGGCATCTGCCGGGAACGCCCAGTCCACTGCCAACCTCGCCAGATCCACGTAAATCTCCGTACACGGTCCACACGGACCTGTATCTGCCATCTGCCAGAAGTTGTCCTTGGCACCGAGCCCGTAGATCCTGTTCTCGGAGACTCCCGCTACCTCCTTCCACAGTGCCCGTGCTTCGTCGTCTTCGTGGTAGACCGTAATACGCAGATACTCACGCGGGATGTTCAGCTCGGCAGTGATGAACTCCCAGGCGAACCGTATGGCATCACGCTTGAAGTAATTGCCAAAGGAGAAGTTGCCGAGCATCTCGAAGAAGGTGTGATGGCGCGCAGTATGGCCAACCTGTTCCAGATCGTTGTGCTTCCCACCTGCCCTGACGCACTTCTGCGAAGTCGTGGCGCGCCGAGTCCCGTCCGGGGGGTCATCGACCCCGAGGAAGACTTTCTTGAACTGTACCATTCCCGCATTTGTGAACAGGAGCGTGGGATCATCGGCAGGAACGAGTGATGAACTCGGACGGATGACATGGCCATTCCGCTCGAAATAGGCCAGGAATCGGGTGCGGATTTCGGAAGCAAGCATAGGAGCGGAAATATAGGGCGGGACACCCGCTACAGGGGTTTGACCACCGTCACGATTCCATCCGCAATCCAACCTGTCACCGGCGCCGGATTGACAGGCTACGACTTCAGTCGTCTACGGCTTCCGGCGCTGTGCGCAAGACCTCGCGAGCAATTCTCGCGGAGAGAACGCCGTCATACCCCCGACGAACCAGATACGCAGTCAACCGACGCTGGGCGATGTGGTGATCGAGCGATCGGAGCGATCTGGCCCGACGCCCGGCCAGTTCGCGGCAGGTTACAGCCGTGTCGATCTCATCAGCACCAAGCTCCTCAGCTGCCGCCAGCATGGCCAGATTCGCAGTCACACGATCAATTCCCTTGCGTCGCATCTGTCGTTCCACCAGCGCTGGTGCATTGCCCTTTCTAAGAAGCAGGCTCGCCTCTGCACGGGCCATCTTCTCGTCCGACAGCCACCCACAGGCCTCAAGCCTGTCGAGCGCTGCGCCTGCCTGCTCCGGAGTGACATTGAGTCGCCGCAACCGCGTTTCCAGCTCTCTGCGGCTTCGACGTCCTGAAGCGAGTGCGTTGAGGGCATGGTCCATGAGACCGATGATTGCCGCCTCTGACTCGATTCTCGCGATACCGGCCGGCGAGACAGCCACTCCCGCCTGCGTAGTTCCTGTTTCAGCAAGCACAGCTGCGTTGACCACGAAATCACGACCGTTGCTCAGTTGAAGCAGGTAACGACCGGCACGTGCAGGCGATTCACGGAGTCTCCGGACGATAACCGGGTCGACGCCCGCGACTTCCATGTCATCCGGCAGCAATCAGGTATCCTCGAGTCGGAGAAAGAGCCGGGGGGCAACTCACCCTGAGCCGTGGTGATCCGGGCACCACTTCCCATTGCGAGTAACCCCCCGGCACTTCAAACGTCTGGCTCATACAGTCTGAAGCTACTCCTCTGCCTCCTCGCCTGTCGTTTCCCCTCCCCTCACGCCAAGAATCACCTTCACCTTGTCCTCAATCTCAGCCATGAGAACGGGATTGTCCTTGAGGAACAACTTGGCATTTTCACGTCCCTGCCCGATACGCTGCGAACCATAACTGTACCAGGCCCCGGACTTGTCTATGATCCCGGCCTCAACACCGATATCAACGAGTAACGAGGTATGACTGATGCCTTCGGCATACATGATGTCGAACTCCGCCTGTCGGAATGGCGGTGCGACCTTGTTCTTGACCACCTTCACACGTACATGCGAACCGACGACATCTTCCTTGTCCTTCACCGGGCCGATGCGCCGGATATCCAGCCGGAGTGATGCGTAGAACTTCAGTGCCTTGCCACCAGTGGTTGTCTCCGGATTACCGAACATGACACCAATCTTTTCGCGCAACTGATTGATAAAGACCACTGCAACCTTGGAGCGTGAAATCGCACCAGTAAGTTTGCGCAACGCCTGACTCATGAGGCGCGCCTGCAGACCCACATGCGAGTCGCCCATGTCCCCCTCAATCTCGGCCCTGGGAACCAGCGCGGCCACAGAGTCGATCACTATCACATCAACGGCACCCGAACGGACCAGGATCTCGCAGATCTCAAGCGCCTGCTCACCGGTGTCGGGCTGCGAGATAAGCAGATTCTCGATGTCGACACCCAGCTTCTTTGCATACTCAGTGTCGAGCGCATGCTCAGCGTCGATGTACGCTGCGACACCGCCGGTACGCTGCGCGTTGGCGACAACGTGGAGGCACAAGGTTGTCTTGCCACTCGACTCTGGCCCGTAGATCTCGGTAATGCGGCCACGCGGAATTCCACCCACTCCTATGGCTGCGTCCAGATTGATGGCACCGGTCGGGATCGCCTCGACCCTCACCTTCGCGTCAGTACCCAGACGCATGATGGAACCCTTGCCGCAGCTCTTCTCTATCTGAGCGACCGCCAGCGCCAGGGCCTTGCGCTTGTCGTCGGTAATTACTGTGCCCGCCATGAGACCGCCGTGGTGAGTGGTGAAGCATCATGCCCGGTCGCGAGAATCTAGAGTAAACGCACGCGGGACCAATACCGAATAAACTACGAACACACTCTAATGTGGACAACTCCGCAAGCCGACCAGTTTCAGGAAACCGAAAAAGCATTCTCAACATGTCTGATTCGGACACTTTGACCGGATATCAGAATGCCAATCACATCAAGACGGTACTCCGAGCCCTCGGTGCCGTGTCTGTCAATCCACACGCGGGCCGATCTGACAAGCTCACGCCGCTTGCGGGCATTCACGGCCTCAACCGGGGAGCCGAAAATGGCCCCCCGCCGTGCCTTCACCTCCACGAAGACCACGCGACATCCGCTTCGCATGATCAGATCGATATCACGATGCCCATGACGAAAACGATGCGTGACCAGCTGCCAGCCGCACAGGATCATCCAACGTGCAGCTATACGCTCGCCAGCCAGCCCGAGTTGTTGTCGTTCATGTGTCATTCCCAACGGTTGCCTCGTTCCGCACGAGGGCTGTAATCAGAACCTCGCAGGCGTCACCATGAGGTCGCGATCCGGAATCAACGTGTCTTGCCTCGACCGCCGTCTGACAGAACGGGATATCATCCGCCAAACGGACCCCTCATGGCAACTCGTCCCGTACCGCAAGAATCAATTGGGGATCATCCGAGATGATGCCATTTACCCCGTGATACCAGAGTCGGAGTGCAGTTGATCTATCATTCACCGTCCAGATGTGCGTGACCACACCATGTGGCGTCATGCTTCGCACCATGGAGCCAATGGGCAGCGGTAACCCCCTGTATGCGGTCGGAATGCACATGGCGCTAAATGACGGGTTGGGGATGGTCCATCCGAGCAGCGATGGTACAAACAGGCGCGCTACATCACCCATGCACGCCCCCAGAGCAAATCCCGCCTCGCGCAGAGAACGGGTACTTGCTGCGTCGAACCCCGCCACGATCACCCTTCCCTCGAGCGTTCGTCGTGAAATCGCCCGTCTTACATGCTGTGCAGCAACAGCTGTTTTCACTTCGATGATCATCGGCAGATCATGGGGTAATGCATCCACTGCCTCATCGAAGGTCGGAATACCGACTCCTCGTGCACGCCAGGGAAAGGTGCTGCCATCTTGCGTGAACCGAGCCCCGGCATCAGCTGTGCGCAGCTCTGCGAGCGTTCGTGCCTCTACTGGCCCGTGACAATCTGTTGTGCGATCAAGGGTGGGGTCATGCATTAGCACGAGCACTCCATCGCGGGTAACCCGCAGATCGAACTCGACCGCTTCGGCTCCGACCTTCACTGCTTCCAGAAGCGACTGGACAGTATTTTCCGGCGCCTGTGCACGGGCACCGCGATGTCCAATTACCGGACGAGCACCCGGATCGAGAAGGATCATCAGCTAATCATACGCGGGATGGTGCATCTCGGCACCACCCCGCCGCTGCTGCTGCATCATCTGATCTGACTGTGATTCGGTCCGCTCCGGGAGGACCACCGCACAGTGGCCGGCAACCGGATTGGCATCATTTCAAGAGACTGAACGATAGTTATCTCAGATCAGAAGCTGTACTGAAGGCGTGTCATGATCATGCGGCCGATCTCGGGCACGCCCGCGAAGGTGCGAATGCGGTTGTCGAACATGTTGGTAGCGTTGATGGACCAGATCAGCTTTCCATTGCCGCGTACGTCGAAACGCTTGGAGACCTGTGCATCAAAGAGAACCGCCTCCGGCACGTCCTCATAACAGAAGGTCCCGGTGGGAGCCGGAGAACAGCGGCCGGCGCCGGTGACCGGGTTGGCCTGTGCCCCGGTACGTCCAGCACCTATCGGGAAGGCGAAGTTGGTTGCGTAAACACCCGAGTTGATCGGATAGGCTTCGTTATAGCGCGAACGCAGCTCGAAGCCAATACCATTGCCCTCATTGTGGTAACGCATGCCCACTGATCCACGCGAACTTGGGGCATTGGACATGAGAGGAAGGCTGTTGCCACCACTGACACCGGTAAACACGTTGCGGTTCTGCCAGCTGTATGAGAGGTCGAACGTCAGCTGATCCGTTGCAACGATATCCGCCGCCATATCCATGCCTGTTACCCAGATCTTGCCGGGATTCGTGAGGTAGGTGGCATAGATGGCGTTCGGAGCCGCAGTCGCATCATCAAAGGTCACGACACCGAGGGGGAGCGCCGCCACAGAAGGAGTGAGTGCAGTTGCCAGACCCTGAGCAATCGCTCCAATCTGCGCAGCAGGGACAGACCCTCCGAGCTGACCACCCAGGAACACACCAAGCTGTTGTCCCAGGTAGCCACCGAGCTGAGTGGGATTGCCCAAAAAGACATTGGGTGTAGACAGAGCCGCTGACGTGCCCACATCACCGCGTTCCTGCCCCCATAGGGATATATCCCAACGCAGCCGATTGCCCGCGATCCCCTTGTAACCCACCTCATATGTGCTGTTGTATGATGCGGACAGCGGTTTGATATCCGCCAATCCGTCCGGTGAGAGTGGAACAGTGGCACTTGTGAGGAACGACACGCGTGTTGCCAGATCGGCGTTGGACGGGGTGCGTGACCCCAGATATTGCACCATGCCAGCAGCGAGAGCCTGGGCCTGCGCTGCAGGGAACCCGTTCTGCTGAAGTGCTGCAGCAACGGCCGGCGTCAGGCGTGGGCCGAGTGCCTGAACGGCACCGGGAAATGCTGCCGCTGCAGACACACCGGTAAATTGACCCTGTGCCGCAAATGCCGACTTCATGCAGTAGGACCCGAATGCACTCCCTGATCCACAGCCGCGGTTGAACTGGAACCCCTCCTTGGGTGGATTACCGCGAGCGATGAGATCGAAGCCCGAACCGCCAACGTTCGGCGATTGAATCAGATCAAGGAAGAATGAGAAGTTGGCAGGGGTGGAAAAAGCGCGATTGTAAGTGAAACGGATGTTTTGCGTCTGACTAGGCTTGAGGATCAGGGCCGCACGGGGTGAGAAGAAGGAGCCCTTGATGACGTTGTTGCCATCACCTCGTGCTGCTATCAGCAGTTCGACATGACTGTTGGGCCGCGTGGTTGACTGGATGTAGGCCCCGTATTCGGACACGTTGTCACGGTCTTCGTTTGCTCCGTTGATGGTATGCCCCGTCTCCGGGTTGGTCTTGATGTAGTCCACGCCATAAGTGAAGCTCTGCTTTGCTCCCAGATCGAAACCGTGCTGAACCTGGGCAGCCCATACCTTCGACTTGTCAACAATTGGCTGACCTGAACGGAGCAGGTACGTGCCATGGTCCGAACTGGAATTGTCGTTGCCAGCGTTGCTCATGTTGACGAAGGCCTGTGCAAACAGCCTGTTCCAGCTGAAGCGCTGCTGCATACTGGTGTAGGTCCAGTTTCTGATCTGGGCGGAGCCGTTTGCTCCGGTCAGTTCGATTCCACTGCCAACCTTTGTGAAGCCAATGGTGGTAATGGCTTCGACATTCTCCGCGGGCCGCACATCCATACGAGCCTCACCGGTGTATCGCTCCAGGTTGAAATCCCGGATGTTGGCCTTGCCCCGGCGTGACGCAGGAACGTTTGCCCGCTCGGGAAAGACCGCCGGCTCCGCGAGATCGGTGTATTCCCAGTCCTTTCCACGCATGTACTCGCCCGAGAGTTTCACCGCCAGCTGATCGCTGAACCTGGAGGCATGACGCAGTCCCGTACGAAGCACTGAACGCTCACCTCCATCCAGAGAGATGGTTGTTCCCTGCGATGTGAACGGAGACTTGGTGATGATATGGAGTACACCGTTGGAACTGTTCGGGCCGTACAGCGCAGACGCCGGGCCAAGCAGCACCTCCATCCGATCCACGTCCTCATTGGTGCCGGTGAACAGGAACGGCACGTTTACACGCAGCGACGGAACACCAGCGAAGCGATAGTCCTGCAGCATGAGCATGGAGCCACTGAAGGCGTTGTTGAAGCCGCGTGCCACCACATTCGACTGAGCGATACCTCCACGGCTGATGTCCACACCTGGCGTACTGCTCAGGTTATCCATTACCGTGACTGCAGGCCGCTCAGCGACACGTTCACTGGATACAACTG
This sequence comes from uncultured Gemmatimonas sp., assembly GCA_964431565.1. GTDB lineage: Bacteria > Gemmatimonadota > Gemmatimonadetes > Gemmatimonadales > Gemmatimonadaceae > Gemmatimonas. The sequence goes on along the minus strand of CAYSKN010000040.1, from coordinate 6,717 downwards.
ATATCTGAGCGGGTGCATCCAGCGCCTTTTCCGGCCGACTGCGACTGGCGGTGACAACCGTCTGAGTCAGTTGGGTAGCTCGCTCGGTGAGAGCGGCGGTGATGGTGGCCCCCGGACGCTGACCCGTGAACACCTTCTGTTCATAGCCAATCGCACGAACCGTGACGGTGTATACGCCATCGGGAAGATTCACGATGCGAAAGCTGCCGTTGGCCCCCGAGACCGCCCCGTATGCCTGACCACCAACCAACTGCGCCTGCACCTGCGCATTCTCCAGGGTCTGCCCGGTAGCAGCATCAGTCACTGTGCCGGTAATCGATCCGGACTGTGCGGCCAACCTGCCTGCTGCGGCGGGCATGAAGCACACCACGAGCGCGGCAAGTGCCAGTACACGTCGAAGGAACAGGAACATCAGACACCTCGGCGGGAGGAATAGAGTTTGCATTGACCACCACGGTGGGGTTGGCGGCAACGGCTGGCCGTGTGTTCGCTCGGCAACAACACACAGCACCGACTTTGCACAATGTTCGCCGCCTTATCTGATGTCGTCAATACACGCCAACCCTACAATCGTCCGCTGCCTTCCCAGGTATCCTCATCCGCTGCCGCAGATGCGATCAAGATCCTGGAAGGCCACAAGCACCTCACGTGGCCTGGAGGCCCCGGGTGATGG
>CAYSKN010000040.1:0-6034 GCA_964431565.1 uncultured Gemmatimonas sp. | reverse complement strand
CCCCAGCATCCTCAAGCTGATCAATAATGCGCGCAGCACGGCCGTAGCCGATGCCCAGGCGACGTTGCAGCAGCGAAGTCGAACCCTGCCGTTGCTGGATTACCAGTTCCGCAGCTTCACGAAACTTCTTGTCACGCTTCTGGGGGTCTCCGTCCTCATCATCGGTATCAGAGGTATCCCTCGCCTCGAGTGCGTCGACTGTCTCCAGAACATCCGGTTCATCCTCAACCATGCCTCCTCGCGCCTCGACCTCTCCCTCAGTGCGGGTCCGTGCTTCATCGTACCATCCCAGGAGCCGCTCGGTGTCCTCACTGGAGAGAAAGGCACCCTGCAGTCGGGCTGGTTCAGACTTACCCGGTGCAATGAACAGCATGTCACCATTGCCCAGCAACGCCTCGGCACCTGCACCGTCGATGATTGTGCGGCTGTCTATCTGCGACGCCACACGGAAGGCGATGCGACACGGGAAGTTGGCCTTTATCAGCCCTGTGATGACGTTGACGCTCGGCCGCTGCGTTGCCAGGATCAGGTGTATTCCAATAGCACGGGCCTTCTGAGCCAGCATAGCGATGGGCGTCTCCACTTCGCCCTGCACGGTCATCATCAGATCAGCCATCTCGTCGATGACAACCACTATGTAGGGGAGTACATCGCCGGTGTACGTGCGATCCTCGAACGCCACCTCCGGATTACGTGCCTTCAACGGCGCCGAACCCTGGCCATCGTTGTGTTGCGTTACGCGCCTGTTGAACTCCTGGATATTGCGACAGCCGTTCGCCTCCAGCAGACGATAACGATCCTGCATCTCAAACACCGCCCACTTGAGCACCTTTGCTGCATCCCGATTGTCAGTGATGACCTTGTGACGACGATGCGGCAGGGCGTTGTACACACTTAGTTCGACCATTTTTGGATCCACCATCAGAAACCGCAGTGTGCGGGGCGTGTGACGATACACGAGGCTCGTGATGATGGTGTTCACGCAAACGGACTTACCTGATCCGGTGGCACCCGCAATGAGCAGATGCGGCATTCTTGCGAGATCCGCGACGACGGGCCGCCCCTCCAGGTCCTTGCCGAGCGCAATCGGGAGTGCAGCACGCGCCTGAGAGAACTCCGGTGCCTCAAGTACTTCCCTGAGAAGAACCATCTCGGGCACGGGGTTGGGTACTTCCACACCGACGGCACCACGACCCGGAATCGGAGCGACGATACGAATGCTCGGTGCGCGCATTGCCAGCGCCAGATCGTCCGCCAGACTCGCTATCTGTCTGACCTTGATACCAGCGGCCGGTTCGATCTCGAACTGAGTCACTGACGGACCGGTTGTGCGCCCTACCAGTTCGCCGTCAACTCTGAAGGTGCGAAGCGTGGCCATCAGCTTCTCGCCGGCCATGTCCAGCTCCCGCCTGCCGGCATCGCTATTTCGGGCCTTAGGTGCCGTCAGCAGATCGACCGACGGCAGGCCATCGCTGAACATGGCCGATCCGATCGCTGAACCGGGTTCTGGATCAGACATGTCATCGTCAGCTCCGGTATCCTTCGCGCGCGACCCGGCCCTGGCCTTCCTACTGCCTCTGCCCGAGCCTCGACCGGCTGCGTCTCGCCCCCTGCAGCCCGATTCGTCGCTGGCAGAAAGATCAGCCAACACGCTGACCAATGGTCCGTTACCAGCCTCCTCGACCGCCACAAGAGCCGGATCAATGGCGGGCATATCCTCCGGGTCCGGAGCGAGTTCTTCCGCCAGTGATCGAGGTCCGGCAGCACGGGCTGTACCATTCCCTCCCGACCGGTCAGAACGTCTCAGCTCGATGAGCTGACGAAGCGGATTCCATCGGAGTGTCACTACTGTAAGCACGCTGGTGGCGAAAACAAGAACGATCCAGCCGCCAGCCAGCCCGAACCATTTCCGGAGATAATGAGCGATCAGACTCCCCCAGAGACCTGCCGCATCAGACGGGCTCGGTTCGCCACCGATCAGCAGTCCGATGGCGACAGGCACCAGCCCAACCGTACCGGCGAAAAGAACAGCCCAGTTGTCGGCCTCTCCTGCACCGCCGAGTCGCCCGAAGAGTGCCAGGGAAACCACACCGCATCCGAAAGCGATTACCGCCATTCCCGGGATACCTACTGCGGAAACGAAGGTGCAGCGCGCCAAGGTTCCGACCGGTCCGAATGGTCCCGTCGCAGACCAGCAGCCGCTCCCGACCGGACGCTGAAGCGCGAGCGCTCCCAGGAGAAAAACCGCTAACAGCATGAGCACAACTGCACCCAGTTCCCGCCTGAGAGACTGTCTATCCATTGCGGCACCCCCGGTCGGAAGCAGAGGGTCCTACGCGCCTGGCCTCATGAGAACCATCGTCGCCACCTGGGTATCGCTTGAGCCTGCCATCCTGGTAACACACCGCCGTCGCGTAGCGATCGAAGGTCAGGCAGGCTTCCACATCGTCAAGAAAACCTGCAGCGGCCAGTGTGCGGACATGCTTCGCATGGTTCCCAACCGACATGGTTCCGTTAGCGAAGGGACGTTCGATCAGTTGAGCCACACGTGCACCGTCGGTCAGTACAGCGTGCTCTACACCATGAGTGAGGCTGCTCACCAGTCTGCCGGCACAAACCACATCCTCAAACGCCGGGCGCCCGTTGTGTCCGGCGCAAACCAAGATTATGTCCCGCGTTCCAGCCACCGTGCGCAGAATATCGACTGTTGCAGCAGCATTCACGAAGGCTGTGAGAAAGCACCTGTCTGCTCCGTGCGTGGCCGCAAGTGCTCTGGTGCCGTTGCTGGTAGTGTAGAGAAGGGTTCTGCCCTTCACTGCTTCCTGGGAGTATTCCTGAGGTGAATTGCCGAGATGGAAACCATCTATCCGCAACATTCGTCTCTCGCCGCAAAGCAGAAACTCCGTCGAGGGAAACGCCTCGGAAGCCCGAACCGCGTCAGCGATCGATTCAAACGGTATTACTTCGCGCGCTCCGTTGGCCAGCGCGGTAGCCACCGTTGTGGCCGTCCTCATCACATCGATTACCACCACTAGGCGACCGGCCACATCGGCAGGCACCGGTGGCGCCTCGCCAAGCAGCACGTCGATCAGCACTAGGTTGGTTCCCTGAGGAGATCCGCTCCTTCAAAGTCCAGCCACTTGGTGTGAACCTTGCCTGCCTGAAAGCCCGGATGCTGCATGACCCGCGCGAGAAAGGGCATCGTCGTCTTCACGCCCTCCACCACGAAACTCTCGAGTGCGATCTGCATGCGTTTGAGAGCCTCCTCACGATCCGAGCCCTGTACGATCAGTTTGGCTATCATGGAATCGTAGAACGGCGGTACGGTATAGCCCGCATAGGCGTGTGTATCAATGCGCACCCCCGGTCCACCAGGCTGGTGAAACACATCTAGCCTCCCAGGTGAAGGCTGGAAGTTTCTCGCAGGATCCTCTGCGTTCACACGGCATTCGATCACATGGCCGCGAAACGGCGGCAGTTCCTTCACGGTCAGCGGCTGCCCTGCAGCCACACGGATCTGCTCCTTCACCAGATCCACGCCCGTGAGTTGCTCTGTAACCGGATGTTCAACCTGAATGCGGGTGTTCATCTCCATGAAGTAGAACGAACCATCTTCGTCAAGAAGCATCTCGATGGTGCCGGCACCGATATAATTGATGGCCCTGGCGCCGCTGACCGCAGCGTCACCCATGCGCAGGCGCAACTCGGGTGTCATGACTGGACAGGGCGCCTCTTCGATGAGCTTCTGGTGTCGTCGCTGCACAGAGCAATCACGCTCACCAAGATGGATCACGTGTCCGTGTGAGTCGCCGAGTATCTGGAACTCCACATGGCGTGGGCGTTCAAGAAACTTCTCTACATATACATCGGCATTGCCGAATGCGGACAACGCCTCTGAACGCGCCAGCTGGAACGAGCGCAGGAAATCATCCGGGTCACGGGCCACACGCATTCCCTTGCCACCGCCACCAGCGGCTGCCTTGATGATCACCGGGAAGCCTATCGAGCGGGCGAACTCCAGAGCCTCGTCCGAATTTTCAACCGGCCCCGGTGTACCAGGGACGATCGGCACACCAACTTCCTGCATCGCCCTCCGGGCCGATGCCTTGTCACCCATGACGCGGATCTGCTCAGGCGTGGGTCCGATGAACGTGATCCCGGACGCGCGGCATGTTTCCGCAAACTCCGCGTTTTCGGCCAGGAAGCCGTAACCCGGATGGATCGCGTCGGCACCGGTGATTTCCGCTGCTGCGATGAGGCGCGTGATCTTGAGGTACGAGTCACGTCCGGACGGGGGACCGATGCACACGTCATCATCGGCAAAGCGCACATGAAGCGACTCGCGATCAGCCTCAGAATAGACAGCAACCGTCTGAATATCGAGTTCACGACAGGCACGAATGACGCGGAGGGCAATCTCCCCACGATTTGCGATCAGGACCTTTTTGAACATCCCGTATGGTGGCGATGTCCCTGTCCTGCCGCCAGTCCCGCTATCCCTTCCCAAGCTGGATCAAGTCGTCGAAAGACGATGACCAATGCCTGCCGTCACCGGTGGCTGCCAGGCTGTCAGGCAGCCGCACTCCCGCTGCGGAAGCCATCAAAAGCGGTATCGCTTGCGCCGTCCACGCCGTGGACCCGCAGTGCGAACTCCGCAGGGTTGGTGGCATTGAAGAGCGCATCCTCGTAGGAAATGATGCCGCGGGCGTGCCAGTTCAGGAGCGACTGATCGAAGCTTTGCATACCGTAGGCTACGCTTCCCTCCTTGATCAAGTCGGGAATGTTGAGTGCGGCGGAGAGATCACGGATCTGATCGCGAACGGCCTCGGTGTTGACGAGGATCTCGCACGCGGGTACCCGGCCTGTGCGATCCATGCGTGGTACCAGACGAAGGGACACCACTGCTGCGAGCGCATTGGCAAGAGCAAAGCGTACTTCGTTCTGTTGATGCGGCGGATAGAACGACAATACACGATTGATTGTCAGCGTGGCATCCGTCGTGTGCAGGGTGGAAAACACGAGATGACCGGTGCCTGCAGCCTTCAGAGCCACGTCGAGGGTTTCCAGGTCGCGGATCTCGCCAATCATGACGACATCCGGATCCTGACGCAGCACCCTGCGAAGCGACTGATGAAATGATGCGGTGTCGGTGCCCACCTCACGCTGATTGAGGTGGCAGCGCACATCGCGATGTACGAACTCTCTCGGATCCTCAATCGTGATGATGTTCGCATTCCGCCGCTCGTTGATGTACTGGATCATGGCTGCGAGAGCAGTGCTCTTGCCAGATCCGGTTACCCCGGTCACGAGTACGAGACCGCGAGGGCGCATTGCGATCTGCTCGAGCGCAGTAGGCAGATTCAGTTCACGAACGCTGGATGCAGCGTGCGCGATGGCACGCATGGCGAACGCAACAGTACCCTTCTGCTGGTACACGTTGACGCGAAAGCGTCCGATTCCGGGAACGTTAATGGCAAAATCGGACTCGCGCGCTTCCACGAACTCGCGCAGGTGCGCCGGAGGAAGAAGATGTTCCGCCAGCGTTCGCAGTTCCTCCGGACGCATTGCAGGCATATCCAGAGGCAGGAGGTCTCCGTGAAGGCGGAGAGTCGGTGGACGTCCCACCTTCAGATGAAGATCTGAAGCCCCCTCACGCACCATCCGTTGGAGAGCCATCTTGAGGTCCAATCCTGATGCAGGGCGAGTGCCAGTGGCACTTCCAGCATCGAGGCTTGCGGCGCCAGAGACCATCATCATGTCGTCACGTCTCAGCCGGTCGGATCGATGCGGAAGAGCACCTGTCCATACTCGACAGGGTGGGCGTCGGCTACACTGACCTCCCGCACCACACCATCGAACTCGGACTCGAGCTCGTTCATGATCTTCATCGCCTCGATGATGCAGACGATCTGCCCCTTGCTCACGCGGTCCCCCACGGAGATGTAGGGTTTCGCCCCCGGCTCCGGCGCCGCGTAGAAGGTGCCCACCATCGGTGACTTGATCTCGAGGGCCGCGGACTTCGGCGCCTCGGCCT
>CAYSKN010000039.1:0-16748 GCA_964431565.1 uncultured Gemmatimonas sp. | reverse complement strand
ACCTTCAGACAGAATATCCCGCTCCGTGCACCTGCTTCCGACGCGCCGACCGGACGTGCAAGGCCTACTCTGCTGCAGTCATGGACCGACTGGAACGTGCTTCCGGCCGATCAACGACTCCGGACGCAGAATATCGTCGGTATCCTGCGGGGCAGTGATCCTTCGTTGCGCGATGAGGTTGTTCTTGACACTGCCCACTACGATCACCACGTGATTGGCCGGCCGGTTGACGGCGACTCGATCTATAACGGTGCTGACGACGATGCATCGGGTAATGTCGCGCTGCTTCAGATCGCACGCGCGCTCCGGAACGGCCCGCGACCAAAGCGCACCATCGTGTTCGTTTCCATTACGGGGGAGGAAATAGGCGGATTCGGCACCCAGTGGTACCTGAGGCACCCGATACTGCCACTGGAGAATACCGTGGTCGATCTGAATATCGAAATGATCGGTAATGCGGATTCACTTGCAGGTGGCCGCGGCAAGGCCTGGCTTACGGGCTACGAACGCTCAACGATGGGTGATATGCTCGCCGACAACGGTATACCGCTGGTCCCGGATCCGCGTCCGGGCCAGAACTTCTTTGCGCGCAGCGACAATGTGGCGTTTGCCCGAATCGGAATTCCTGCACACTCGCTGTCATCGTACAATCTCATTACGCCATATCACTCACCAGAGGACGAACCATCAGTGGTGGATGTTGACCATATGGCCGATGTCATTTCGGCGACAGCGCGTGCAGTGCGCTTGCTGGCCGATGGTGACCGGCCAGTCTGGCATCCTGGCGGGCAGCCTGAAGCGCGCCGCCGCTGAGCTGAGCGTTGCCTTGGCGCTGGTATCACTTACGTACCAGCGCCTTCACGGCCTCGGGTGCTGCAAACGCGGAATCCGGCACATCGTTGAGCGTGATGTCTCTTACCGTCATAACGATCTTGCTGGGTCCGACCGTGGCCTCGCTGCGTGTTGCGAACTTGCGGCCTCCGAAATCCCTGTAATCGGAAAACACCGAAACGGTGGGTGTTGAGCCCATGGGTGACTCCTGCGTTGAGCTGGAGCCGATCATGAGACCGGTGGCAACCGAGAAATACCGGGTGACAATCTTGTCGCTGGCCTTTCTGACAAGCCTGAGCTCGTATGCCTGCTCGCCAGCAAAGTCGGCGATGCCGACCGTTTCCATGCTGGAATAACGATCGGGCGGGAAGAGCAGATTGCCGTAGAAATCGGCGGCATCCATCGCGTCCTGAAGTTCCTTGCCGGTGAGCAGACGCGGTCCCTGCATGGGGTTTACCTGCCAGGCCAGTTCGCCATTAGTGCCAGAGACTATGTCACCGATACCTGGAATGCTTGCCTTCTGCGCCATCCTGTCGGGTGCAGCCGCGATGTTCTCGGCCTCCGCCGTGAGGCCCATAGACGGCATCTCCATCGTCGCTTTCTGCCGGACGGATGTGATTGACTCGAACGCTTTGGCCCCACCAATAGCTTCGATATAACGGGCAATCACGTCGGCAGCCTTGGGCAGCGGCTGTGCACGAAGCATGGGCGGGGAAGCGGCCAGTGCGGCGAGCGAGCCCGCCAGTGCCAGCACATGGGACGCACGAAAACGAGGGATGAACATCATCGGCTACTCCAGCGGTAAGTCGCGAAACGGATAATCCCATAGGGCCTGTTGATGGGAGCAGGCATACGTTCACGGGCCGGGCCGATGCGCTGGCTGGCGGGCAGCCCAGTCCAGTGCGGCTTCGAGCGCGGGATCGTGTCCTCCAAGCAACGCCTGAGCGGTGGGTATGGTCACATGATCGGGTATGACACCATTCCCCTCCACCCGGTTGCCCTCCGGTCCGACAAAGTCGGCAACGGCATGGTACAGGATATCGCCGTTTGGAAGACGCTCCGAGACGGCAGGCAGCGCCTGCCCTGCCGTCTGCGACCCGAACACAGTTGCCCTGTGGAGCGCCTGCAGCCCTGCGGTGAAGATCTCCGTAGTGCTGCCTGAAAGCTCATCCACCACAATGGCCAACGGCCCGCTGAAGGGCGTAACCGCTCGGGCATTCGTATCGACGCGTCGAGGGTTGATTGCCATATGGACCGTTGCCTGACGGTGGTACATGGTTCCCAGGGCGAACGTGGTGTCCACGAAGTGACCAGCGACTCCCATGGCCATGCCACCCACCCCACCGGGGTTGCCGCGCAGGTCGAGCACAATCGCGTCCGCCGTGCGCAGCGAGTCGACGGCCTCATCGAACCGCACGGCGATGGCCGGCATCCAGACATTGAAGCGGATGATTCCGACAGTGTGACCGTCGTGAACAACGCGCTGCCAACCAAGATCGGCTGCCATGGACGGGAGGTTCCCGTAGCGCGTGACAGTACCCGGTGAAGCTGAAAACGTGAGGACAGGCGAAATGATCCGGTCACCTGGGCCTCTGAGTGAGACACGGATGGTATCACCATAAGGACCATCGAGCAGTGCGGCGGTTGTCCGGTGCGCACTCAGCGCGACCCGGCGTGGGTTGGAGTCGGCCGGAAGGGAGGCAAGCCGCGGGCCAAGTGAACAGCCTCTTATGCTATTTATTGTCCAGCCGGCCCGGATACCGGCAGTCCAAGCGGGTCCCCCTGTATCGACCGCGGTGACCACCATGGCGCCATTCAGCAATCGGAATGCCATCCCGAGCCAGCCGCCGTGCTTTGCAGAGGTTGCATCTGTTCCTGAGGCAAGCTCGGCCTGCTCCTGAGGGATCACTGCGAAGTGCGACTGGCGAAGCCGGCCCACCATATCCGTAAGGACGACCCGCAGTTCGCCTCTGGTTCGCGCCGCCTGGGCCCGTGGGCGCAGCTCTTGGCGAACGGCTGGCCAGTCAACGCCATTGAATGTGGTGTCCCAGTGCGTGTGCCGGATAATGCTCCAGGCGCTGTCGAAGGTCACGAGCGGTGAATAGATCGGCGCAGCGTCGGCCGACGATGGTGCAACCACCGCGCTGCAGCCTGTCGTCGGAACTGGCAGCGCAGCGTCGGATGGTGTAACCCTCAGCGGGGCAGAGCATGCGCTCACCACCATCACGCCACTGGCGGCAACCAGCCCCCATGCTAGCGGAAAATGTACGGATTTACCAAACAAAACACGAAAGCTCATGATCAGGCGCGACAGAAAAACGACTGGTATCACAGGATCGGGAGCGACCAGCGGCATCGCTGGTGGTACATTGGCTGTTGGTCGCTTCCCGTTGTGATAACGGGTCAGCCCACGCCCTACCCAGCATCGACCATCCCGTTAGGATGCATGGTAGTACCGAAACCGACCGTTGTCTCTCTTCCGTCATGTCCACACGCCTTCATGCGTTGCACGCAGCCGGCCAGTCACTCTGGCTGGACTATATCGATCGTTCCATGCTCTCCAACGGCGATCTGGCCCGCCGGATCGCCGAGGATGAGCTCACCGGCATAACCTCCAACCCCGCCATCTTCGAAAAGGCGCTCGCAGAGGGTGCTGCCTACGATGCCCAGCTGAAGACCATGAACGCCGCACTCGGCGATCGCGAAGCCTTTCTGCAGCTGGCCACCACCGACGTCACTGACGCCTGTGATGCTTTCCGCAATACCTATGAGACGACCGGTGGTGCAGATGGTTTTGCCTCCATTGAAGTCTCTCCGGAGTTGGCATACGATGTTGACGGCACTGTGAGAGAGGCACGTCTGCTGTGGACGACCATCGACCGGCCCAACCTGATGATCAAGGTGCCTGGAACGGTGGAAGGTGCGAAGGCCGTGCGCCTGCTTATCAGCGAGGGTATCAACGTCAACATCACCTTGCTGTTCTCCATCGAAGCCCACGCACGGGTAATCGAGGCATACATGGCAGGACTTGAGCAGCGGATTGCCGCCGGTGAGCCCGTTGACCATGTGGCCTCGGTGGCGAGTTTCTTCGTGAGCAGGGTGGACTCGGAGGTTGACGGGAAGCTAGAGAGCATGGCCCGTGGTTCCGCTGATCACGATGAGCTTCTTGGTTTGCGAGGAAAGGCTGCAATCGCCAATGCAAGGCTCGCCTATCGTCTGTTCCGTGCATCGTTTTCAGGTGCGCGTTGGGAGGCACTCGCGGCCCGTGGTGCGCGTGTGCAGCGTCCTCTCTGGGCAAGCACGAGCACCAAGAATCCTGCCTATCGTGACGTGCTCTACATTGAGGAGCTGGTAGGGCCCGATACCATAAACACCATTCCGCCCGCCACGCTCGAGGCATTCCGTGATCACGGCGAGGTGCGCGAATCGGTTAACCGGCACCTTGACGAAGCGGAGCGGGTGCTGGCGGCACTGGAGTCGCATGGCATATCGCTTGAGGAAGTGACTGACAAATTGTTGAGTGATGGCGTCGTTGCCTTCGAGAAGGCGCTTGAGACGCTGCTGGGACGGCTCGCTGCAAGACGTCGTATGCTCGTGGGGGAGTGAATCGATGTCGATCGAGCCGATGCTGATTCCCCGCTCCGGTCCGGAGCGCGCGGCTGTTGGGGCCTCTGCACCTGCGGTAACCAATGCCGTCCAGCGTCCGCACATTCCGCGAACCAAGATCGTGGCGACGCTCGGGCCTGCGAGCAATTCGGTCGAGGCCATTCGTGCGCTGGTGGATGCGGGACTCGATGTGGCGCGCATCAACTTCTCTCATGGTACGCACGAACTCCACGCACAGACCATCCGGTATGTACGTGAAGCTGCTCAGGCTGCGGACAGACCGGTTGCGATACTGGCAGATCTTCAGGGTCCGCGCATACGCATCGGCGTACTCTCCGAGCCACGGCAGCTCGAGGTAGGTAAGGATGTGGTGCTGGCCCCGGAGGAGGAGGCTGGAGGCGGTGACATACCGATTACCTACGCGGATCTCTGCCACGACGTGGAACCCGGAAGCCGGATCCTGATAAACGATGGTCTGTTCGAACTCGTTGTCACGCGTATCGAAAGTCAGCGTGTCTTTGCCACTGTTGTGCATGGGGGGTTGCTCACCAGCAACAAGGGAATGAATCTCCCCGGCATTGCGGTTTCGGCACCATCGCTCACAGAGAAGGACAGGGACGATCTCGCCTTTGCCGTGGCGCACGAGGTGGACATGATCGCGCTGAGTTTTGTGCGTAGGGCCAGGGACATTGAGGCACTGCGAGCGCTCGTGCCTCGCACGGTGCTCGTGGTTGCGAAGATCGAGAAGGATGTGGCTCTCCGCAACATAGAGGAGATCATGCACGCAACCGATGCAGTCATGGTGGCGCGTGGTGATCTGGGAGTTGAACTTCCGTTCGAGGAAGTACCGATTGCCCAGAAGCGTATCATCACGCTGGCCAATCGCATGGGGCGTCCGGTGATCACTGCCACGCAGATGTTGGAGTCGATGATCGAGAATCCGCGACCCACGCGTGCGGAAGCAAGCGACGTTGCCAATGCCATTCTCGACGGCACCGATGCGGTGATGCTTTCAGCGGAGACTGCTATCGGTCACTATCCTCACCTCGCGGTTGAGGCGATGCGTCGCATTATCCGGGAGATCGAACTCCATTCTGCGGAAATCGGCCACCGTGGTTCCGAGCGTCGTGTTACCGGCACGGTAAACACCGAGGAAGCCATCGCTGCAGCGACCGTTGCGGCGGTACGGATGCTCGATGCTCCGGTGGCGATCGTTTTCACGAAGAGTGGCTTCACTGCGCGCATAGTGGCATCGCACAGGCCCAAAGTTCCTATCCTCACACTCACCGATGATCCTCGTGTATGCCAGCAGCTTGCCTTGGTGTGGGGGATCGTGCCGCGGGTAGTGCCGACTGCCCGTGGGTATGATCACATGGTGGCGATGGCGCTCAGGATAGCCCTCGACCTTGGTCTGGTGCTGAAGGGTGACAGGATACTTGTGACCGCAGGAGTGCCGTTCGATGTACCTGGCACGACCAACCTGCTCAAGGTAGAGACGGTGTGACCGACAGTCCCGGGATGCGGCTGATCTTCCTGGGTACGGGCACGAGTTTCGGCGTGCCCCAGGTTGGGTGCAGTTGTGCTGTGTGCCGTTCGACGGATCCACGCGACAAGCGGAGCCGCTGTGGTGCCATCATTGAAGTGGAGACACCGCACGGCACCGTGCGGCTGCTGATCGATACACCAACCGAGCTGCGGCTGCAGCTCGTGGCAGCGGGTATCGCGTCGGTCGATGCCGTTCTGTACACGCATGAGCACGCCGATCATATACACGGAATAGACGATCTGCGTGCTGTCACGATCCATCGCACCACTCCGCTGCCGCTCTATGGTGATGCGCTCACCTTGGCCACGCTTGCCGAGCGCTTCCCCTACGTGGTGGACGCGGGTCTTGTGCCCGCGCCGGGAACGACCCGGCCCGAGGGCTGCCTGATGCCCGTTTCGCCCGGGGTACCGTTCCATGTGCAGGGTGTCGCGGTACTGCCGTTTGCGGTGCCCCACGGACAGGTGCAGGTGATGGGTTACCGGGTCGGTGATATAGGCTATGTGACGGATGCCAAGGCACTCCCATCGGCTGCCGTTGAGGTGCTGGCCGGAGTACGCGTTCTGGTGTTGAATGCGCTGTTGCGGCGTCCTCATCCGTCGCATCTCTCCATTGACGAAGCCATGCAGGCGGCACGGAAGGTGGGTGCCGAGCGCACGTTTCTCACCCATCTCACCCACGATCGCTTCCATGTGGAACTGGCGGCGGAACTACCCGATGGCATGGCTCCCGCTCACGATGGGCTCGTCGTCAAGCTGGATGCTGACCGTTCCCGGTGCTGACGGACGCCGCATGCGCCTGATCCCCCTTGACGGGTGCATTTCGCGTGCTGATTGGCCATCCGTGCCGCATGCGGACTTGCAGCTTTGGTTCGTTCGGTGGGATGTTTGAGCATGAACTGATGCAAGGTCACACCAGGCCGGTTTTCCTGAACGGTGACCGGTCAATAACCCTGACACCGCCCGGCCAGCGTCGGGCAGGACGCCTTCCATGACCGATTCGACGACTTCCACGGCCACGCACCTTGGCGGAGCTGTGAGCGTGGCCGACGGCCGCGTACAGGTGCGGGATGCCGCCGCATTGCAGAGTGCACACCTCGACGCCATCGTGCGGCAGGCTGTCTTTGGTGCGACTGAGGGTGAACGGGAGTACGCCCGCTGGCTGATCTGGGAGATCGGTCAGGCGGTTGGTGTCCGTGCTGCCTCCATTCACGATCTCTACATGGCTCGCGGTGCAGGCAAGTGCAGCGGTTTCACGGTGCCGGCCATCAACGTGCGGGCTGTGGCCTACGATACGGCCAGATCGATCTTCCGTACTGCGAAGAAGATGGACGCCGGAGCATTCATACTGGAAATCGCACGCTCGGAGATTGCCTATACGGATCAGCGCCCCGCTGAGTACGTGGCAGTAATGCTGGCTGCCGCATTGCGTGAGGGCTACCGGGGTCCGGTATTCATCCAGGGCGATCACTTCCAGGTGAACCACAAGAAGTTCGCGGTGGATCCCCTCACCGAGGTCAATGCGGTCAAGGCGCTCGTCACCGAGGCTGTTGCGGCCGGCTTCTATAACATCGATGTAGATACATCGACACTCGTTGATCTCTCGAAGCCGGCGCTCGACGAACAGCAGCGTCTCAATTACGAGGTGTGTGTCGACATCACCCGATTCGTACGCGAGGCTGAACCGGAAGGCATAACAATTTCGGTGGGTGGCGAGATTGGCGAGGTGGGTACCGAGAACAGCACGCCCGCTGAGTTGAAAGCCTTCATGGATGGATTCAACCGCACGCTTGAGGAGCAGGCCGCCGGAGTAGCGGGATTGTCGAAGATATCGGTTCAATCGGGTACGTCGCACGGCGGGATCGTACTGCCTGACGGTTCGATTGCCGATGTGAAGCTTGATCTTGATACGCTTGAGACGCTGTCACGGATTGCGCGTGACAGCTACGGGATGGCCGGAGCTGTGCAGCATGGAGCGTCCACGCTGCCGGACGGCGCGTTCAATAATTTTCCGCGCATTGAGACTGCCGAGATCCATCTTGCAACGAACTTCCAGAACATCATGTACGATCACATCCCGGCTGCACTTCGCGATGAGATCTACGCGTGGCTCGATCTGAACACGAAGGATGAACGCAAGGCAACTGACAGTGACGAGCAGTTCTATTACAAGACGCGGAAGAAAGCCATTGGGCCATTCAAGAAGAGGCTCTGGTCACTGCCTGCGGAGGTACGCAGCGAACTGGGCGCGGCGTACGATGCAGTATTCGGTTTCCTCTTCACCCAGCTGGGGATCGCCGGGACCCGGCGTCAGGTCGAGGAGTTCGTGAGGGTTCCCGCTCTCAATCGCCCGCTTCCCGATGGTGCCTCGAGGGTGATCGCGGCTCCTGACGATGCGGATTTGTCGGACTGACATCAGTGCCACTCAGCGGCAGCTGCTACCAAACCTTGGCGCCGGTCTGCATCTGGCTGAGTGAACTGAAGTCCCAACTGGAGGAAGCTCAAAGTGGCTCGTGGTTATGATGATGATCGTCTGGTGGTCATAGAACGCAGCGAGGGAAGCAGCAGTATCGGCATGCTTCTGCTCGGACTCGCGATCGGTGCAGGTGCTGCGCTGCTCCTTGCGCCAGCCAGTGGAGTCGAGACACGCGAGCGTCTTTCGCGCGAGGCACGACGTGCGGGGCGGCGCATGCGGGAGTACACAGATGACCTTGGCGAACGTGTTGCCGACTCGGTCGAACAGACGCGCTCAACCGTGGACGAACGTGTCGCCCGTGCACGCTCTGCTGTCAGGGCGCGTGTCGATGCAGTTTCGGATGCGGTGGAAGCCGGACGCGACGCTGTGGATGATGCTCGTGCCGACCTGGAGCGCGCTGTGGCTGACGCAAAACGCGTGTACGCAGAGGGGCGACGTGCCTATGGCGACCGGATACGTCGTCCGGTCGATGACCTGATCCAGCAGCAGGACAAGGCCGCTGACGAGAATCCTGCTGAAGACTGAGGTATGGCGGGACATTGTCTACCGTGTCTGGAAACAGGGTGCGGACGACAATGTCCCCTTTCTCGCAGGCGGACTGGCGTTCAATATCCTGCTCACGCTGGTTCCCTTCGTCCTGCTGCTGATTACCGGCCTCGCTTTCCTGCTGGGCAACCAGCCAACGGAGGCGGTGGACGCCGTTGCCACGCTCCTCGCTACATTGCTCCCCAACGGATCCGATGCTGCCGACTCGCTGTTGCGCAGTGTGCTCACCGACGTTCTGCAGACACGTGGTGCGGTGACGTTCTACTCTGCCATCGGATTTGCCTGGTTTTCTACGCGTCTGTTTGGCTCCTTGCGCAGTGTTCTGGCGCTGATCTTCGAAGGCACCGATCACGGAATTGTGGTCGGCAAGCTCTTCGATCTCTTGAGTACAGCAGTGGCCACGTTTGCGGTAGTGGTCTACGTGGCCTTCAATACCTATCTCGGTCTGGCAACCACGCGCGGGCTTGCACTGCTGCGGGAGATCGGGCTGCGTGAGTCGGCCATGGGCGGGCTCACGTACCTCATGGGGCGGATACTTGCTGTACTGTTGGTGCTCACGATTTTTGCGTCGCTGTATCGGGGCCTCCCAAGGCGTCGTCCGTCAATGAGGGCGGCCATGGTAGGGGCTGCGACGGCTGCGATACTGTTCGAGGTGGCCAGGCATCTCTTCGCCATCGTGGTGCGAAGGATGGATCCGGGTTCGCTCTACACTGGCTCGATAGCGGTTATCGTGGCGGTGGTGTTCTGGACGTATTACGGTGCATTCCTCTTCCTCATTGGTGGAGAGGTAGCGCGAGCTTATGGACTCCGGCAGCGGGAGATTGTGCTTGCTGGTGAGGCGCCGACGCACCGCTGAGTACTGCCTCCCGATCTTCAACACAATCATATGGCCTTCCAGACGCAGAAATGCTCGATCTTCGCAGTGACACTGTAACGCGCCCCGTAGACGCCATGCGCAGCGCAATGGGTGCGGCGGAGGTGGGCGATGACGTTCTCGATGGTGATCCAACCACCAGGCACCTTGAGGAGATGGTGGCGGATAAGCTGGGGAAGGAGCGGGCGCTCTTCTTCCCGAGCGGCACCATGGCTAACCAGGCGGCAGTATGGGTGTTCACCAGGCCGGGAACCGAAATCCTGCTCGATGCGGACTCCCATATAGTGCACTGGGAGCTGGCAGGTGCCGCTGGTCTGAGTGGTGTGCAGATTCGCCCCGTACGGGGCATGGATGCCGTCATGCGTTGCGCCGATCTCAGCGCGGCACTGAGGGTGCCATCGCCCCACACACCCGAGGCAGCCCTCGTTTGTCTGGAGAACACGCATAATGGTGCTGGCGGTGCTGTCACCCCGATTGAGGAGATGCGGTCCCTCAGGCAGGTAGCTGCCGATGCAGGTCTGCCGGTTCACCTTGACGGCGCCCGCCTGTGGAATGCTTCCGTTGCCAGCGGGATATCGCCAGCTGAGTTCGCTGCCTGCGCTGATACGGTCATGGTGTCGTTTTCCAAGGGGCTCGGTGCGCCGGTTGGTGCCTGTCTCGTGGGCGACAGAGACGTCATTGACAGGGCCCATCGCGTACGCAAACGGTTTGGCGGTGGCATGCGCCAGAGCGGGATTCTGGCGGCCGCTGCGATCTACGCGCTGGAACATCATGTAGACAGGCTTGCGGATGATCACCGGGCTGCGCGGGAACTGGCGACGATGGTTGATGGAGCTGGTGGAGCGAGAGTGGTGCCGCCTGACACCAACATTGTCATGATCGATCTTCCGAGACCTCGGGCGGCCCAGGCGGTGGCGCGTGCAGCCGAGCTCGGCGTACGGGTGAGTTTCTGGCACGAGCGGCGCATACGTGCTGTTACGCATCTGGATGCTCCGCTCAGCGATGTCAGGAAAATGGCACCGGCATTGTGCTCGGTACTGGAGGAGACCCTGGTCTGACTGGGCGGGGCCCAGGGCGGAGCGGGTGGCTCCAGGTTTGAGGGTGAGGGTGAGGGTGAGTGAAAGAGGTCCGGGTCACTTGGTGTGGTTCCTGCTCATGGCTATCTTGTTGATGCTCCGGGTCCCGGAGGGCTTCAGCCCGCCAACCCCGTCAGGACCCCGCAGGTAGCAGCGGTACGTGGAGTCTGTCGTTGCTTCGTCAGGCCCGGAGCATTGCGCGCGGCAGGACCGCCCGCCCCGGTGGGCGCGTCCTCCGCGCGCTGTGCTTCGGCCTGTCTGATTCGATCCGTGGGACACCCAGAACGGTATCCTCGTGCCTCACGCATGGTGCGCGGATCCCGTAGCTGTGCTGGTCGGCTAGATTGCCTGCATGACGCTAGCCCTTGCCCGCAAGTATCGCCCTCGCAACTTCGCGACTGTAGCGGTGCAATCGCATGTTGCGAACACTCTCAAGGGGGCTATTGCGCATGGGAGAGTGGCGCACGGTTATCTGCTTTGCGGACCCCGTGGGACCGGCAAGACTACTCTGGCTCGGGTGCTTGCCATGGCGCTCAACTGCGAGCGTCGAAAGGATACCGCTCTGCAGGGTGAACCGTGCGGAGAGTGTCAGAACTGTCAGCGTATCTGGAGCGGTACTGCGTCGCTCGATGTGGTTGAAATCGACGCGGCGTCCAACCGCGGAGTCGATGACGCACGTGATCTGCGTGAACGCGCCATGTATGCACCTTCGTCTGACGATGGCTACAAGGTTTACATCATTGACGAGGCGCACATGCTGACCCGCGAGGCATGGAATGCGCTGCTGAAGGTGCTTGAGGAGCCGCCCCCGCGTGTGGTGTTTGTGTTCGCAACCACGGAGCCGCAGAAAATCGCGCAGGCAGCCGCGCCGGTACTGTCCAGGCTGCAGCGATTCGACCTCAGACGGATAGGGCCAGCCGATATCCGCGAACGGCTGGCTGGTGTGCTCACGGAGGAACACGTTGCGTTCGAGCAGGACGCGCTGGCGATGATTGCCCGTGCAGCTGATGGCGGTCTGCGCGATGCACTTTCCCTGGCCGATCAGGTGCTGTCACTGGGCGAGCGTCCGGAGGTCACTACAGAACTCGTGCGGGCTACCCTGGGCCTTGTTCCGGACGAGGAGTACCTTGGCCTGCTTGACATGATCGCCGAGCGGCGCGCAGCCGATATATTCGGTGCAGTGCAGCGGATGGCTGATGCGGGCGTGGATTTCACGCTGGTGCTCTCGGGACTGGGTGATCTCCTGCGGGGACAGCTTGCGCTCGCCCTGGGTGGTGTGCCACCCGAGTTGCCGGAGCGCATGCGTGTGGCACTTGAGGAGCGTAAAGGTCGTCTGTCGGCAAACGATCTGCTGCGCATGCTGCGTGCCATGCTGGAACTCGAGCCCATGTATCGACGAAGTGGTCAGCAGCAACTGCTTCTGGAGACACTGCTCGTCCGGTTCGCCCTTCTCGACCGCACCATTGAACTGGAGGCGGTGCTCAGGGGACTGGCCGGTGGCGGGGGTGGTTCACCGCAACGGACGAAACACGACACACTGGGTGCGCCAACGCATGCCGTTCCAATGCAGGCAGACGAGGCAACGGCGCCAGCTCGTGCGGCACCGCCGGCAGCAAGGGTAAGGGGAGATGCCGGCAAGGTGGCCAACTCGAATGCAGATGCTCGTGAAGGAGTGGGCGATGATCCGGAGCAGCCGACTCTGCCCACTGTGAGCCAGGTGTCGTCGCGATGGAGTGACGTTGTGGATGCTGTACGTACGCAGCGAAGAGCGATACTTGCCGAAGCTGTGCAGCGTCTGACTCCGGTGAGTGTGACCTCTGATGGAGCTCTTGCGCTGGAGTACGATCCGGTTGATGAAACGCTGGCGCAGGGTGCTAACAGCGCGCGCGCCGATGTGCTTTCAGCCGTGCGCGGTGTCTTCAGCGGTATCAGATCGATCACGCTCCGAGCAGCCGCACCGGGTGCGCCCGAGTCACAGTCCAGCAAGACCAGTGTACGGATGACGGCGCGTGACGTTCGGCGTCAACGCACCGAACAGATCACAGTACGCAATCCGTTGCTTGACGCTGCTGTCAAAGCACTCGACCTCGAAATGCAGGACTAGGCGCGGGACCAGACCAGGATCGGACGGAGGCTGGACATCCGCTATCATCCATTATCGACAACCACTCTTTACAGCAGTCTCTCAATGGACATTCTCAAGATGCTGGGTCAGTTCAAGGACATGCAGGGACGCATGCAGGCCATGCAGGACGAGATGGCGCAGCGTACCTTCACGGCCCTTGCAGGTGGGGGCATGGTCACGGCCGATGTCGATGGCAAGATGCAACTCAGGCGTATCAGACTCGACCCATCGATCGTGGATCCCCAGGATATCGAGATGATCGAGGACCTCATTGTGGTAGCCGTTGCCGAGGCGCAGAAGAAGGCTGCAGATGCCATGCAGATGGAACTTCAGAAAGTAACTGGAGGATTCGACCTCCCATTCAAACTGCCCCTGTGAACCGGCGTCTGAACCACTGTATGCAGTAGCAGATGTCCGTCATCGACGAACTGATCACCGAGCTCGCGCGGCTTCCCGGGATCGGCCGGAAGACTGCGCTGCGCCTTACTTATCACCTGCTGCGACAGCCGCCGTTGCAGAGCCGGAGGCTGGCAGGGGCGCTGGTGGCACTCACGGAGCGTGTGCGCCGCTGCGAGCATTGCCACAACCTCACCGAGGAGGTGCTGTGCGCCCTTTGTACCGATCCCAGGCGGGATGCAACTACGGTGTGCGTCGTGGAACAGGCCAGCGATATCGCTTCCATTGAGCGGTCCGGCGAATATCGCGGACTCTACCACGTGCTGGGGGGCCGTCTTTCACCGTTGGACGGTGTGGGGCCGGAGGATCTCACCGTCGACGAGCTGTTGGCCCGCATGGAGCCGGACGGCATCCGGGAAGTTATCCTCGCGACCAACGCTTCGCTCGAAGGCGAGGCCACGGCCCTGTATGTGCAGCGCAGGCTCGCCGGCAGTGCGATCCGGGTCACGCGTATTGCTCGGGGGCTTCCTGTTGGCGGCGATCTTGAATATGCCGATGGTGTAACGATCGCACAGGCGCTGGTGGCGCGGAGGGAGATGTGACGAAACGTTCCGGGATCGCCCAGACGGTGCTGGCAGGCGTGGCAATTGGGCTTGTAATCGGGCTGTTCGGATGGAGTTCTCAGCTCCGTCTGCATCGACGTTCGCTGTTTCATTCTTCGCCCCGCAGGAGATTGGCTGCATTGGGTTACCTTCGGGCCCATCCGAGCGTTGATAGTGCGCGGCTCCTGCGGGACTATCTTGCATGGGAGTCCCACCCGCTGCTGCGCCGCCGAGCCGAGAGGGTTCTGCAGCGTACGGAGCGGCAGTTAGGTTCCTGACGGCCTTTTCGTTCCCGTTGTGCCGGTGGCGTGACACGCGCGCGTCAAACGATCATCTTTCGCGATCGAGCCGTCCGGCCGGCAGGTATTACCTGAGTCCTTCTCCTGTCTCGCTCATGCCCATTGGCGCCGCCACCTGGTCGTTCACCGAGGACGATTTCGGGGCCATCACCATCACGCTGCAGAGGTTTCTCTACGACGCCAAGGCGCGCTGCGCTCTCCTGGTCGATCGGAGCGGCCAGCTCGTCGCAACGGTGGGAGAACCGCCCAATTTCGATGCGACCGCCTTTGCAACTCTCACGGCTGCGGATTTCAGCGCCAACGACCAGTTGGCGCGGTTGATAGGCGAGAGTGATTTCAATGTGCTGTTCCATCAGGGTGAGCGGGAGTCCATGTATCTGGCCGACATCGCCCGGCGCGTCATACTCGTCGTCCTGTTCGACAACCGGACCACGCTGGGCCTGGTGAGGCTCCGCATGAAGGCGGCAGTGGATGAGCTTACCCGCATCTTCGAAGGGGTCTTTGCCCGTGGTGGCACGGCGCAGGCGGCGCCGCCCGGATTTCTGGCTGGCGCCGAAGACGAGATTGACCGGCTCTTTCAGTAGGGAAGCAAAGCAATGTCGATGATCAATTACGCGTCCCGCGAGATCAACTGCAAGATCGTCTTTTACGGACCCGGTCTTGGTGGCAAGACGACCAATCTGGAGTACATCTACGGGAAGGTGTCTCCCTCCACACGAGGGAAGCTCATTTCACTGGCTACGGAGACCGAGCGTACGCTGTTCTTCGATTTCCTGCCGGTTGATCTGGGGACCATTCGTGGCTTCCGTACACGATTCCATCTCTATACGGTACCGGGGCAGGTCTACTACAATGCGAGCAGAAAGCTCATCTTGAAAGGTGTTGACGGAGTCGTGTTCGTGGCTGACTCGCAGACTGAGCGTGGCGAGGCGAATATCGAATCCATGCAGAACCTGTACGACAACATGGCGGCCTACGGGTACGATCTGACCCGCATGCCGTTCGTAATCCAGTACAACAAGCGCGACCTTCCCAACGCTGCGCCCGTGGAGGAGCTGCAGGATATGCTCAATCCGGGATGGGAAGTAACAGATCCCATGCAGATGCGTCCGGTCGAGGATCCGTTCCATCCCGGTGAGTACCTTGTAAGTCAGGTCTACAGCGGAGAATGGGTGGAGCGTGTGCCATATTTCGAAGCAGTTGCAGTTACCGGAGACGGGGTCTTCGATACTCTGAAGGCCGTGTCCAAGTTGGTGCTCAAGACGCTCACCTGACCTTCTGCCCACAGCGGAACCTCAGGTGATGGTGCGGGCACCGTCCCGCTTGCCGAGAGTGCTGCGTACGTGAACCTGCCCAACGCGATCACCGTCGGTCGAATCGCACTGACACCTCTGATTGCGGGACTTCCATTCACCGCGTCATGGACGGCCCGTTTTGTGGCGTTCGTGCTGTTTCTGATTGCAGCGATCACCGACTACTGGGACGGGCACATCGCGCGTCAGCGCAATCTCGTTACCGATCTTGGTCGGTTGCTCGATCCGCTGGCTGACAAGCTGCTGCTCGTGGGTACCCTTGTGCCGATGTATTTTCTGCAGCGGCATCCGCAGTTCCTGGTTTCGGATGCAGCGTTCACTCCCGCGGCAGGTGCTGATGCATTACCCCTGCTGTTTGTTACTCCTTTCGGCCACGTTTCGCTTCCGCTCTGGGTAGTGATCGTGGTGCTCGGGCGGGAGGTGCTCATGACTGTCTTTCGGCAGGTGGCTGCACACCGTGGCCTGGTAATTTCCGCCATAGGTCCTGCCAAGTGGAAGACCACGTTTCAGAGCGTGTGGCTTGGTGCTGCTTACTTCTGGTTCTTTGCGTTCACGTTGGCTGTACGCGAGGGATGGCAGGGCAGTCAGGTGTGGCAGGTCTTCGCCTGGTTCAATGGCTTCGTCGGCATAGCGGGCATGGCCGGGGCGGTGGTACTGACGCTCTACAGCCTCTGGCTGTACCTGCAACGTTATGGCTTGCAGGTAATGCGGATGGGCTAGTCTGTCTGACCACGCTCAACCGGTGAAACACGTGATTGCCGATTCCCTGGCGCCCATGCCATGGTGAACCGAGAAGCTGACTGTTTCTTGTGTGACATGGGTACACTGTCCGTCCGTGTTGATTCCGGCGACTGACGGTGTGATGGAGAAAACGGGGTATCGAGCATTGGCCCGATACCCCGGCTGTTCAACGATTCTGGAATTCTGCAGCAATTCGGTTTCCCTGTTGCCTATTGTCCGGCATCAGGACAGATCCATCGACAAGGCACGCGTGTGCCATTGCTGATGCTGCTGCAGCCCTCACTGATGTGTCTTTTCCTTATGGAACGATCGGTTGAATGG
>CAYSKN010000038.1:0-16788 GCA_964431565.1 uncultured Gemmatimonas sp. | reverse complement strand
CACGATTACCGTGGCGCCTGAATCACTAACTATCCTCGTCGCATTCACTGCCGGCGTGCTCAGTTTTCTGAGCCCATGCGTGCTTCCACTCGTTCCATCCTATCTCACTTTCATTACCGGGATGGGGCTAGACGATGTGTCGCGTGCGCGCCGTACGGCGCTGGTACATGCGACGCTTTTTGTACTCGGTTTTTCGTTCATATTCGTTGCCTTGGGCGCTGGTGCCAGTGTATTTGGGCAGCTTCTGCGGGAATACAGGGTCTGGATAGCGCGTGTAGGTGGTGTGCTGATGGTGGTGATGGGACTGTGGATGCTTGATGTCGTGCGTATCGGCACGTTGCAGCGGGAGCGCCGCATCCACCTGAGTGACAAGCCTATTGGCTATCTGGGTACGGTGCTTGTGGGTGTCGCGTTCGGCGCCGGGTGGACGCCCTGTCTCGGGCCGACTCTTGGTGCCATACTGCTGTTGGCCGCCAATGAGACCGAACTGGTGAAGGGGATCGCACTTCTGTCGTTCTACTCTCTGGGGCTCGCGATACCATTCCTCGTCAGTGCATTTGCCATCGAGTACTTCCTTGGTTTCTTCCAGAAATTCCGTTCAAGACTCGGCACGGTGAACCGCATTGCCGGTATATTGTTGATCGTGGTAGGTGTGCTGATGTTCACCGGATGGTTCGAGCGCCTGGCTGTCCTTCTGCAACCGCTCACGCCCGAATTTCTGTTCGAACGCATCTGAGTTCTTTTCGCCCATTACTTCGCTTGAGAGCAGCGGTTCCCGAGGTACAGGGTACATTGTTGCCCCAGTGTTGCCCGCGGCAGTTCACGTATGTCGATTCCATCGACGAGGACATGCGCGTGCTTTGGGTCGAAGAGACTTGGGTCAAGATCCGTGAATGTGCTCTTTCCGGAGTCTCTTGCACCTAACGCCGCCAGAGTATCACCATTAACGAATGGCTACGTGGATGTCTCTCAAGAGCTATCGCGGTGAATCGAACTGGTTGTTGCGCGCAACCGGATAATGGAAACACACATCGCGGGATTCGATGATATGCCCGCTGGATCCGCTGATGTGAGAGAATCCACCACGGCTTCGTTCGGAGACTTGATAACCACTCCACTGTGGGCGTACTGGCCGTGTCCCGTTGTGGCGGCGACACGTACCTCGTCTGGCAATGTCTCCGGTGCTGCATCAAGCAGTCCCGGTGCGCGCTCCATCGAGCGCCGCTCCACGCTGGACTAGCTTGGCCGTCCGGCCAGGTGCGATGAGTTCCGTGTTGGTATCGCGAGCCAGATACCGAAAGCGATGACGCTGCGTTGCCGTCATCTGATTGTCGATAAGACGGCGCCCACCGACGCCGATGGTGACAGCACGGCCGAGTCCTGCCAGCAACGTTAACCCCGGAATCATGAGGTCATTGAGTTGTGCCAGCGAAGCATTGGCATTGATGTATATGTTCCCCGGCCTCTCAGAGCGAGCGCCCTCCGAAGCCCTGACGAGAGATGCGCATCACGCTCACACCGGAGAGATTATTCCGGGCTTGCGCGCCGAGCAGACTGAATTGCTGATGCTCAATGCCGAACCGGGTGTGTAGGCTTCTCGCAGATGAGGTATCAGCAATGGCAGCTAAGGCATTGGAAGCAGGCCGCTTCCTGTGAGTGTGGGACTGATCCGGATCATCATGACAATGGGGAACGTGCGACCGAACACCGTGTTGACGAAATGCATGCGAGCTGGCCCCGCCGCAATGCGAAGCGCGCATGGTCGCTGGTCAGGCGCGCCAAGGGATCACCTGTGCGCCGGTGACTGTACCAGGCTACGTCCAGCATGGTCGGTCGGTCGGCCGCATTATGTCGACGATTGGTGTTATTAAAGTGACTGATGCTATTGAGAAGAAAACATATGACAAGCCTGAAGGAGCCACTCGGCATCGTGGCGGCGAGCACAGGAAGGCTGAGTCTGATGTTCGCCGGCAGGTGACCGCCGTCACGGATAGTATCGATACCGCGCTGCAGAAATGAGGGAATCAGCGCTGCCTGTGCAGCGGCTCCGATCATTGACCGGAGACCTATCGCAACCTGCAGCCTGTAGGGCTGGTACCAGTAGAGCAGGCACCGTAGAGTGCGTGTCGCTGGTATCTTTGCCTCGATTCTGTTATTTCCCGTCATTCCTGGCGCGAGGGGATCCACAGCTTCGGTATGTGCCGGAAAGTGGGGAACTGCAGTCCAGGTGAGTGATGCGTCCTGTCAACAGAATGATTTTTCCACCGGGAGTAACCATCATGGGTGAACATACGCGCTTGAACCGTCGCCGGTCCCTCCAGGGCACGGTACTGGCTTTCTTATCACTGGTGGTAATGGCTGCCTGCGGCGGTGAGAAGTCGGACTCGGCATTGCTGGATAGCGATACCGCTCTTGGCCGGGATCTGGCTATGGCGCAGCAGGACAGTGTCCAGCCGCAGCTGCAGGATGTTCCGGCTCCTGTTCCTGCTGCGCCGGAGGCGCCAGCGGCAAGCAAGCCCGCAGCTCGACCAGCGACCCCTGCGCCAAGGCCTGCTCCAGCTCCTGCGACGCCGGTCAAGACATCGGCAAGGGAAGAAGCACCCGCTGCAGCCCCAGCTGAAGCTGTCCAGGGTACTATTGCAGCGGGCACCTCACTGCGTTTTCTCGCTGGCAACAAGGTGTGCAGCAATACGGTGGCAGTGGGTGACAAGTTCACCGCCACGCTCGCGACTTCCGTTCAGGGCTCGAATGGGGTGACCATTCCCGAGGGTGCGGCTGCCACCTTCGAGGTCACGGAGGCCCGAACAGCGAAGAACCAGAACGACACTACCTACATGCGCATCCGGTTGGTGAGTGTGCAATACGGAGCTCAGACGTATCCGTTTGAAGCCACCGTACAGACGGCGGCCACCGAGAGAGTTCGCAGTGCAACCAAGGGCACGGATGCCAAGAAGGTGGCTGGTGGTGCCATTCTTGGTGCCATCGCTGGCCAGGTATTAGGCAAGAACACCAAGGGCACGGTGATCGGTGCCGCAGCCGGTGCGGCTGCCGGAACGGCTGCTGCTGCAGCAACGGCTGACTTCGACACATGCCTTGAGGCCGGCGCGGTGATCACAGCCAGTCTGGATGCGCCGGTCACTGTGCGTATGGCACCCAAACCATGATGGTATCCGTCTGGCTCTGACTGCACAGCCGAAGAACAGGTCAACCCGAGGCGGGTGGGGAATTCACCACGGTGAATACCCCGCTCGCGCAAGCCGTACAGACTGCGTTGCATCGCCGCTGCCCAGACGGAAAGCATCCTGTTTCAGTAGCCCTTGGCCCCACCGCTGCGACGTGGCTCGGGCATCCCTTCCCAGCCACCCTTTACACGCATGATCGCATTCACGTTCACCAGACTTCTGATCTCGCGCATGCCATAGCCGATTGCGCGCAACGAATGGAGGACTGCAGGCGTTACTCCACCTGCCTCGTATGTGAGCGAGTCTGGCAAGGCCTGATGGTGTATGCGTGGTGCCCGCATGGCATCAGCGAGGCCCATGCGGTTGTCTATCACATTGATGATCACCTGGCTGGTGCCGGTGATTATGGTGGGGCCGCCTGCTGCCCCCAGCACCAGCAGTACGCGCCCACGGGGGTCGAGAACGATCGTGGGCGACATTGCACTCAGCATGCGCTTGCCAGGCTCGATGGCGTTTTGTTCGCCCTGTACAAGCCCGAACATATTGGGCGTCCCCGGTTGGGCCGCGAAGTCGTCCATTTCATCGTTGAGCATGAACCCTGCGCCACGGACCCAGACGCCCGATCCCCAGGAGTTGTTGATGGTGGTTGTTGTGGCCACCGCATTTCCGTCAGCATCAACGACAGAGTAGTGAGTTGTATGCTGCGGCTCGCGCTTCGGAGCCAACATCTGCGCTTCGATCCCGCTGGTGCTAGTTGCAGCAGTGCCGATTGTGGACTTGAGCTTCCGTGCGTAGTCCTTGCTTGTCAGTTCATTCATGGGAACCTGCACGAAGGCCGGATCACCCAACTTCGTATTTCGATCAATAAAAGCGCGTTGGTATGCACTTCCGAGCAGGTGGAAGTACTCGGTGCTGCCGTAGCGTGGAAGTGACGGATACTGTTCGAGAATATTGAGCGCCTCAGCCACGACGATGCCACCCGATGATGAAGGCGGCATTCCAACGAGCGTGTATCCACGGTATGTGGTGGTGAGCGGCGTTCGCCAGACAGGCTCGTATCTGGTCAGATCATCGTGGGTGATGATGCCGCCGCCACGTTGCATTTCTGCCACCAGTGAGTCAGCCACCCACTCACTGTAGAATCCCGCTGCGCCCGAGTCGGCAATCGCTTGCAAGGTGCGCGCCAATTCGGGCTGCACCAGGAGTGAGCCAGCTGGGAGAGGCCGGCCGCCGGGGAAGTACGGCGTATCGTGATGCGAGTATCGGGTTACTGACTTCTGTGCGCGTTCGATGGAGTTGGCGAGCGCCGAGTCGATGACGAACCCTTCGCGTGCGAGCCGGATGGCTGGTGCCATTACTCTTGACAGCGACATGGTGCCGTACCGCTCAAGCAGCTGAGTCAGCCCTGCAACCGCACCGGGCACACCCGAGGAAAGGTGGCCGTAGATACTCTTGTCGGTGAGGTTGCCGTTGCTGTCGAGGTACATGTCACGCGTGGCGGCAAACGGCGCGGTCTCCCTGTAGTCGATTGCGGCCGTAAGTCCGTTCGCCATGTTGACAACGGAATAACCTCCACCACCGATATTGCCTGCTTCGGGCCACGCGACGGCGAGGGCGAAACCGAGAGCCACGGCGGCGTCCACTGCATTGCCACCTGCCCTGAGTATCTCCACGGCGGCCTCGCTTGCCTGAGGGCTGTTGCTTACCGCCATGCCGTGTGATCCCCTGGCTGCCGGTGCCGATCCAGATTGGAGTCGCCAGCCAGCCGGAAACGTGGCGGTGATGCGGGCGGGTATGGCTGGTGCATTACTCGTGTCGCTCGTGCAGGACGAGCAGGCCATCAGGAGTAGCACTGCCGCCATGGCTGCAGGGCTGCGTGACGGAATCGGGTGAAACGAAACGTTCATGGTGGAAAGAAAGATGGTCGGATGTCCGCGTCTCATGTCTTGGTGACGACGTCTACATTCTGAAACGCAATGAGGCTCGTGTAGTGCGTACACGCCAGCTCCGCCCCGTCTCCTGAGGAGGCTCGGCTCGTTCGTGCCAGCCGATCCCGAAATCCTGGACAAGGTTGAATTCGAAACCGGATGACATTGTAAAGCCGAATCCGCCCCCAAGCAGCAGGGTGAGGTCCGACTGCGTCTTGGCTCCAGGGATTGGCTGGCGCCTGTCCCTTGTGCGCAGATTGCGAAAAACGGTGGCTCCGCCCTGCGCCTCGAATACTCTGTGGAAACCGAAACCGCCTCCGCTACGAAACGTCGCCATCGCTGTC
This sequence comes from uncultured Gemmatimonas sp., assembly GCA_964431565.1. Taxonomy (GTDB): domain Bacteria; phylum Gemmatimonadota; class Gemmatimonadetes; order Gemmatimonadales; family Gemmatimonadaceae; genus Gemmatimonas. The sequence goes on along the minus strand of CAYSKN010000038.1, from coordinate 11,334 downwards.
CAGAGTTCCGTTTCGGCAGTGCAGCCACCTGGACAGACGGTGCTTGCGATTCCGCCTACTGGCATGCCTGGACTCAGTGGAGTCAGTGAAACGTCCACCCGTCCATATGAAACATCTGCTCCAAGTGTGGTGAATATGTCCAATTCCTTCTCGAGTGAGGCTCGCATCTGCCAGAGCGGGTCGCTGCCGAAGGCCCACTGTGACCGGCTCGCGCCGTCCGCGACATTGCTGAGCGATGTCGCCGACGCACCACCAGCGAGCCACCAGCCGCGGGTCGATTGCCGGACCTGACGTCCACGACCTTGGCCCGCAAGGGAGCTGGCAACAAGGGCCGATACAATGGTGAGGAGCAATGCGTAACGCATCGCAGCTCGGATGAGAGGAAACAAGGCCTGGCGTGAAACGAGACACGTGACAATGTGCATGGCCGAGGCTGTGTTGTGATGCGTGCAGGCGGCCCATGCTCCGGGTTGCCTCCGGGACAAGCGGACTCCTAGTTTTCGGTCTTCCCTCAAACTACCGCCCGCGTTCCGCAGGGGACACCCACGGTCCATCCGTAGGCGGCTCGTCCCTAACCGACCATCGTGAATCTTTCCTCGCTCGATCCCCGCATCACGGAACGGCGCAACTCTCAGACAGTCAACATCGACCTGGCATCGCCACTGGATATTGTCGATCTCATGAGTGCAGAGGATCGTAAGGTCGCAGATGCGGTAGCTTCTCAGCGTGATGCAATTGCCGAGACGATCGGCTACATCGAACAGGCTTTCCGTGCAGGGAGGCGTCTACTGTATGTCGGAGCGGGTACGTCCGGTCGTCTCGGTGTGCTGGATGCGAGCGAGTGCCCACCCACGTTCGGTACTGACCCGGGCATGGTTATCGGTATCATAGCTGGTGGTGACGTGGCACTCCGCACTTCCGTAGAGGGTGCCGAGGATGATCCTGCTGCGGGCAGTGCAGGAATGGACGCACAACAGGTCTGGTCGGGTGATGTGGTCGTCGGAATTGCCACATCAGGAACGACACCATTTGTGCTTGGTGCGCTGTCCCGTGCACACGAACTCGGTGCTGTAACCGTGCTGATTGCCTGTACCGAACCATCACCCGCGATGCGTGCCTCGGCGGACGTATGCATCCTTCCCATCGTTGGACCGGAAGTACTTGCCGGATCCACACGCCTGAAGGCTGGCACTGCAACGAAGATGGTCTGCAACATGCTGACGACCGGCGCGATGATCCGCATCGGCAAGAGCTTTGGCAACCTCATGGTGGACCTCCGTGTAACGAACGCGAAGTTGCAGGACAGGTCTGAGCGCATCATCATGGAGATAACCGGCCTTGAGCGGAACGAGGCATGTGCGCTGCTGGAAGCCTCGGAAGGCCGTGTGAAGCGTGCGTTGGTGATGTACGCTCTCGGCGTGGATTCCGCGACAGCGGATCTCAGGCTGGCCGGGGTAGGGGGAGTGATTCGCAGGATCGTCGTCGATGGACGCCTCCAATTCCCTGGCCAGGCCACACAGTGACACGCGCCTCGAATGATGGTTCGATCATTGTGGGGCTGATGTCGGGTACGTCACTGGATGGAATCAGCGCCGCCGTGGTGCACTTTACCGATACAGCGGGGTCTGTCGAGGCTACGCTGCTCCACGGGACTCAGCACGGATACGATGATGCCGCCCGCAGGCGATTGCTTGACGCCACGGTGGGAGGCAGCGCGCGGGACTATTGCCGCCTTGCAGCCGACCTGGGTGACTGGCTTGCTGATGCTGCCCTCGACGCAATGAGCGGAGCGGGGTTACTGGCTGCTGAGGTCAGCGCCATAGCATCGCATGGTCAGACGTTGTGGCACGAGCCAGGGCACAGTACCTGGCAAATTGGCGATGCCGCACGCCTGTCAGAACGTACAGGTTGTGCGGTCGTCAGCGACTTCCGCCTACGAGATGTGGCAGTTGGTGGCCAGGGTGCGCCTCTGGTGTCGATGGCTGATCTGCTTCTGTTTGCACATCACACCGAATGGCGCACGTTGCAGAATATCGGAGGTATCGCGAACGTGACCATCGTGCCGCCAACGGTGAGTCGTCTGAGTGTGCCGTCGGATAGTGCTGGCGTGAGGGCGTTCGATACCGGCCCGGGAGTCGTGGTTGCCGATGGTGTCACACAGCGGCTTTTCGGAAGGAGGTACGATCGGAACGGCGAGATTGCAGCCGAAGGACGTATTCTGGGTGAGGTGGTTAGCGAGTTGCTCGACCTGCCATATCTTGCTGTGTCGCCCCCCAAGACCACAGGCCGTGAGATGTTCACCTCGACATTCGTGGATGGCTTCATTGTGCGCTGTCTCGCCTCTGGCGGCACATCTGCCGATGTTGTGGCAACGGCATGTGCCTTCACGGCGGCAACCATTGCGGATCAGTACGTGAGATGGATACACGAAGCTCCACGGGATGTGGTCATCTCCGGGGGCGGCGCACGGAATCCCTTTCTGGTACGTTGCATCTCCGAAGCACTGACAAGTAGTTATGAGCGCCATGGACGGCTGACACCAGCAGTGCGACTCTTCGACGATCTTTTCTTCGATGCCGAGTCCAAGGAGGCTGTAGCTTTCGCATTGCTCGGCTATCTTCATCTCACAGGTCGCCCGGGCAATGTACCTGGTGCAACCGGCGCTCGTGTACCACGGGTTCTTGGTACGCTCACCCCCGCAGCGAGAACCTGATTTCATGAGCGAACAGTCGCGGCGCGACCTCGCACAGCTATTGCTGCCCGTCATCCGGTGGACGCGCGATCATGGCTTCTCGAATGATCGTGTCCTCATTGATCAGGGGCTGTCCATGGGAGTTGGAGGTTTCCAGCTCGTGGGAGGCGAACAGGATGGCATTCGTGCACTGGCAAAGGAACTGCAGCTCAGGTCGCGACATCCGTTACTCCTTGCGGCCGATCTGGAACGTGGTGCCGGGCAGCAGTTCACAGGGGCAACTGGATTGCCTCCGCTCGCCGCCATCGTTGTGCTCGAGGATATTGAAGCGCTGCGGCGCGCTGCGAGACTGACGGCACGTGAGGCGCGCACGATGGGGGTGAACTGGAATCTCGCACCCGTGTGCGACCTCGATCTGCTGGCAGAGAATCCGCTTGTGGGTACACGTGCTCTCGGCAGTGATGCAGGCAAGGTTGGCCGCCTCGTGACGGCATGGGTGGAGGCATGTCAGGCGGAAGGGGTGCTCGCATGTGCCAAGCATTTCCCTGGACTTGCACGCATGGTTAGTGATCCGGGTCTGGGACCATCGGTGATCAGGACGCCGGCGGATCAGCTCAAGGAACTTGACCTCCATCCTTTTCGTGCAGTGATCGGTGGTGGTGTGGCAAGCATCATGGTATCCGCGGCGGCATATCCTGCGCTCGACCCGAGCGGAGAACCGGCAGTGCTCTCGCGTGAGATTCTCCAGTGGTTGCTCCGTCAGCAGCTCAAGTTCGATAATCTCATCGTCTCCGATGCTCTCACTCTGCCTGCGCTCGCGGCCGGTCGGACACCGGCGGAGACGGCCGTGCTGGCACTGCGTGCCGGTTGTGATGTATTGCTCGATCCGGGCGATTTGCCGGCAGCGCTCAAGGCGTTGGAATCCGCCGTTGATGAAGGCACGCTGGATCCTGATCGTATTCGGCAGTCAGTCAGGCGGCGGCTCAAGTGGGCCCAGTGGACCTCGCCACCCGCCGATTGGCGGAGGCCAAGTGGCGCGGATACTGCGTGGGGATCGCTGCTGGCGGGGCGGGTGCTCCAGGTCGAACACGGCCCCGTGCCTTCAATGGCCGGAGTAACGGAGATCGCAATAGTCAATGACGATGACGATGTGCCCGGTCAGCGACCTGACTGTACAGGGCTGGTCGATGCCATGCGTCTGGCCGGAAACGATGCCCGCATTGTCAGTGCGCCGACTCCTGCCAGCGGAGGGCCGCTCGTGATCGCGCTGTTCGCCGACTACCTGTCGGGCAAGGGCAGGCACGTGCTACGTGATGATACCGTGGAAACCGTCAGGACTCTTGTGGCACAGGCAGAAGCCCTCCGGCGTGACATCGTTCTGGTGGGTCTCGGAGATCCACGGTGGGTCAGACAGTTGGGAATGACACACCCTACAATCCTTGCCTGGAGCGGAGACCGGGTGATGCAGCAGGCTGCAGGCCGCGGACTTCTTGGCGAAAAGCGCTGACAACGACCACGGTCGTCAACCGAGCATCTTCAAGACGGTCCAGGCCAGTGCTGTAAGCGCTATGACGGTCAGCCCTGCGTAGATCGGCCTCACCACCCTTTTCCGTTTCGCGATTCGCGAATATGGGAGGATGATTTCAGGCCCCGAGGGCTCCGACACCGCGTTCGTGCCATCGACCGCCTGAAGGGAAGGACCAGGTCTGCCGAACGGGGTGGCCGGGTCACGCTGTACTACAGAGTGGGGCTGCTGTGTGCCGTTTGCGCCCACGTGATCGTTGAGCGTACCGGCAAGAGAGAAGACGTTGTACCCGAAATGATCATTACTGCCCGAGTGGTCTAGTGCGTCACCGTCGAATCGGACAACCACGGCGGTAATGTTATCCGGCCCCCCACGTTCGTTGGCCAGGCTTACCAGTCTCTGACAGACAACTCGCACATCATGTTCACCGTGAGCGGCAGCGGCGATCTCATCCCGCCGGACCAGGCCCGAGAGGCCGTCGCTGCAAAGTACAAGCACGTCGCCTTTGCGCAGTTGCTGATGTGTAATATCGACGATGACATGCGACTCGGGTCCGAGTGCCTGAAGGATTATGTTGCGTCGATCACTCACCTCCGCCTCTTCCTGGGTCAGCTCTCCGGCTTCTACCAGCCGCTGCATGAGCGACTGGTCCTTGGTGAGTTGCCGAGCCTGTCCGTCTCTTACGAGGTAGGCCCGACTGTCTCCAACCTGCACGATGTAGATTATGTCGGCGAGGATGCCTGCTATCGTCAGCGTAGTTCCCATGCCGCGATGCTCGGGATTCTCCAGTGCGTGCCGGTGGATGCGCCTGTTGGCGTCGATTGCCGAATCACGAAGAGACTCTGTGAACAGCTCCGCCGAAGGTACGGAGGAGGTCCAGATGGCACCCAGTGCTTCGAGGACCAGGGTACTGGCCATGCTGCTTGCTAGCTCACCTGATGCTGCTCCGCCCATGCCATCTGCGACAAGGAACAGCATGCCGTGCGTATCGATCGTGACCTCGTGATAGCCGGCCGAGAACTCGAGTGATTCACCGCTCTCCAGGTCGGCAACGAGGTAAGTGTCTTCGTTGTGGTCCCGCGTGCGCCCCACGTCGGTCATGGCAAACACACGAGCTACCACCCGGCGGTTGGCCGGGTACCGGGATGGCTCGGGATTCGATGCCGGAACTGTCACAGCTGTACCGATCGGGCCGTCATTAGCGATGGAATATATCCCCGTACGAACGGGAACGGCGGAGGTTGCAACGCCGGACTCCGATTAAGGGGTGAATGTGCCTCGATTCCGCAGGTCGTCCGATCGTGAACCTTTTCTGCTTCCTCACGACCGGACCAAGTGAAATATGGCCCGCCAATCGCTTACGCCACAGATTGAACGCATGCGGAAAAAAAGCCTCACTGCTCAAGCGACGCGCCCGCTCCTGATTGCCTGCGGTATTGTAACAGTCTTGCTGACGGGTTGCAGTTCGCAGCCGTCGGGCTCGGCGCCGGCTCCCGCCCGAACGGGTGAATCGGGTCGGGAGCAGACCGGAGTGTCGAAGCTTCCTCCGATAACAGCAATCAGGGGGGCGCCGCTTGGAATCACGGTACGTTACCCAGCGGACAACCAGGTTCTTACGAGTAGCGATTCCAACTTTGTGCTGGGCAGTGTCGGCTCGGGAGATGCCCGGCTGATCATCAACGGTGTACCCGCGACCGTCGCACCCAACGGAGCATTCCTGGCGTGGCTTGCGGTGCCACGGGCACCTGATGCGCGCTACGAGCTGATCGCCACACGCGGCAGTGAGACTGCCAAACTCACAGTACGTGTACGCCTGCCGGCTTCGGCAACACCTCTGATGGCCACTGGTCAGCTGCGGGTGGACAGCGGTTCAATAACACCCGGACGTGGCTGGTGGATGCGACCGGATGATATCGTTAGGGTGAGCATACGTGCTCCACTCAATGCTCGGGTCACCATAACCGGACGCGACAGCGTGCAACGTCCGCTTGTTGCTGGCCTGGGGGATGACTCCGCAACCGTACCGGAACGCGGTGATGCAGGGGCGCTTTTCGCGACGGAGATTGCCGCCTCGCTGCTCGCCGACAGTGCTCATCCTGCGAGGCTGACAGTGGTGCGTGGCACAGGACGCACCCGTGAACGTATCTCACTTCCCGTTCCTCCGGTGCGCATGCTTTCACCCACATCGCGTGTGGTGGCGAAACTGCTGAGCACCAATCCCGTTGGCAGCGATACCGATCGGGTGGTCAACGCCCGGACGGTTGTAGGCGGAACGTATAAGTGGTTGCTGCTTCCTGGCACCATCCTTGAGGTATCCGGCAGGCAACAGGGTTTCACACGCGTGCGCCTGGATGCGAACCTAGATGCGTGGGTAGCCTCCAGCGATCTCACGCTCCTCCCCTCCGGAGCTGCATTGCCTAGGCGCGTAACGGGCGGTCTGCGGGTAACTCCCGATTCCGGATGGGTGGATCTGTCCATGGGCATGAGTGCCCGACCGGCCCATCTCATCGAAGCCGGAGGCCGAACCATCAGGCTGACGCTCTATGGAGTTCAGGCAAATCCTGAAATATCTCCGATTCTTGGCAATGATACTCTCATCCGGCGCATAGCGTGGGAGCAGGTTACGAACGAGCGAGTGAGCATCACCCTTACACTGTCTCAACCCGTCTATGGCTGGCTTACCATCTGGGATGAGAACAAGCATGCACTCGTCTTGCGTATCCGCCGCGTTCCGCCGATAGATCTCCGCAATCCACTGCGTGGAATCACAATCGCAGTCGATCCGGGACATCCACCGGCTGGTGCGACTGGGCCAACTGGTCTCTACGAAGGTGACGCTGTGCTGCCTGTGGCGATGAAACTCGTGGAAATGCTCAAGGCTCAGGGCGCTGATGCGTTCAGCACCAGGGGTACTCTCGCCCCGCTGGGGCTCTCTGAGCGTACGGTAGCGGCTCGTCGTGCAAATGCTCACGTTTTCGTATCTGTCCACATGAACGCATTGCCCGATGGTGTGAATCCGTTCGCGAGTAACGGCACGAGCACGCTGTTCTTCCATAACGCAAGCGAGCCTCTGGCACGTTTCACACAGCAGGAACTGGTGCGGCGTTTCGGCCTCCGTGATCTGGGAGTGCATTATCAGAACCTGGCGGTGGCGCGTCCGAGCTGGTATCCCAGTGTACTGGCAGAGGGACTTTTTGTGATCATACCTGAGCAGGAAGCTGCCATGCGCAACGAAGATTTCCAGCGAGACTATGCTGTGGCACTGCTCGTTGGTCTTGAGCGTTACCTGCGCTGGCTTGGTGAGGGAGGGCAGTGATTCCGAGCTCATGCCGGCGGATTCCACCTGACACGCCATGGCAATGTTGCGAGCACTGATCGGTGCCCTGCTGTTGTTTGTGTTGCTTCTGATAAGGCCGTCTGACGCACACGGGCAGGCTGATCCGCGAGGTCCGGTGCGGACGATCAGCAGCGCGCACCTGAGACTGCACTATCCACCGGCTCTCGAATCGCTCGCGCGCCGGGCTGCCGTCATTGGCGAGCGCGCATGGGCTCAACTGGCCTCTGAGCTGGAAGCGCCGTCCGGTCCGGTGGACATGCTGCTTACGGACAATGTTGATGTCAGCAACGGGTTCGCTCAGGTGTTTCCCTCCAACCGTGTGACAATTTTTTCCGCTCCGCCAGTGGGAACGCGCGAACTGCGCTTCCATGACGAGTGGTTGTCTCTGGTGATTACGCACGAACTGGCCCACATCTTTCATGTTGATCGTGCGCGGGGGGTCTGGCGCGCGGGGCGGCTGTTGTACGGGCGCAATCCGCTGTTCTTTCCCAACTCCTTTACTCCTAGCTGGGTGAAGGAGGGACTGGCGGTGTATTACGAGAGTATGCTGACCGGAAGTGGCCGCCTGGTGGGTACCGAGTTCGCGGGAATTGCGCGGATGGCGGTACGTGACAGCGCATGGCAACCATCATCACGCTGGAGCCTCGCCACGTCCCGATTTCCGCGTGGGCAGGCTGCCTACGCCTATGGCAGCATGTTGATCCGCCGTGGCGCCACACGTTCCGACGCCAGCGTGCGGAGCTTCGTTGACGCTATCGCCACCCATCCTGTGCCGTTCCTCCTCTCGCGGGCGTCAGGCATCGGCTTCGGTGTGCCGTTCTCTGTACTTGAGGCTGACCTGCGTGATTCCATTGCACTCGCCATGCCTGATCGCGCAGGGGACGCTGCCTGGACGATAGTAAGCACCGACGGGTGGTATGCCAGCGCTCCGCGCTGGGTCGGCACCGACTCGCTGATGTGGAGCGCTTCAACGGGGCGCGAAGTGACGGGTCTTTTCATTGCACCTGCACGTGCCGGCGCACGTCCTGAGCGCATTGCTCGACGTAATAGCATTGATATCAACGTTGCGGTGGGAAATGAGATCACTTACGCTGAGACGGAGCTGCTTGACCCGTACGTGAGCCGGAGCGATCTCCGCCTTCTTGATCGCGTGAGTGGTAAGGAGACCCGTCTTACTACCGGTGCGCGCCTCATAATGCCGGACGTACGCCATGACGGATCGATCGTGGCGGTGCAACTCGGTGCCGACGCGAGCTCGCTGGTGCGTGTTTCACGTGCGGGGGATGTGACAGCGCTCGGACCTCAGCCGGCGGGTGCTGGAGGAGAGCGCTGGGCCGAGCCGCGCTGGGCACCCCAAGGCACCCATATTGCAGCAATCCAGCTGCTTGCCAGCGGTGAGCAACGTGTTGTTGTAATCGACACACTCGGCGTGCTGCGGCTGGTGGTGACCGGCGGGCGCGGAGTTTTCGCAAGTCCATCGTTTTCTGCTGATGGCCGTCGTCTGGTATGGAGCAGTGATCGCAGCGGCAGCATGCAGATCGAGACTGCCCGGATTGATCTCAGTGCGCCGGACACACTGTACTGGCGCGAGGGCCGTGTAGGAGTGACGCTGGCAAGCTCTGTGAGCGGTGGTGTGTACGATCCAAGTCTGTCACCCGACGGGTTCCGAGTGGCTGCACTCTTTGCGGGTGCCGATGGATACCATGTGGCAGTTGCATTGCTCGATACCACGGGCCCGGCCATCCGTGCCGGGTGGTATTCAGCGGCGAACCCTGTTGAGAAACCCAATGTACCGGACTCTGTTCGCATCATGCACTCCCCGTCAGTACCGTACAGCCCGCTGCGGCAACTGGTGCCACGATACTGGATGCCGCTCACTGGAGAAGGGCGTGATGGTCGTATCACGATTGGAGCGGGCAGCAGTGCCACGGATATCCTGGGACGGCACTCCTGGAGCGCATCTGTACTGGTACAATCCGGCTACCATGAGACGGACGGGCACGTTGCCTACAGATATGCCGGACTGGGTGTGCCAGTGATTGACGCAACGGTGTCGCAGGAATGGGATGGGTCTTTCCGATCCGCTGCGCCGTCAGGGGCCCTGCTAGGTCAGGTAGCGCGCCGTCGCCGGTTCGCGACAATCGCGGGCACCTGGCTGATTCCTCGTGTGCGAAGGCACTTTATCGCAACCGCTGGCGCCCAGTACGAAGTGCGTACATTCACGGCGGAGGTGGATTCCGCACTTGGTCCTCCAGGTTCACTTCTCAGAACGGGTACACGGTATCCATCGTTCTTCGTGAATACCGGATTCTCCACAACGCGAACGGCATTGAGTGGAGTGTCCGTTGAGGAAGGTGTCACGCTGTCACAGAACACGGCGTATCGTTGGCGCGAAGGTGATCCTTCAACGGGTTCGTGGCGTTCGTTGATTACCCTGAAAGGCTTTGTGCCGCTGGCGTTGCCGGGTTATGCCCGCCATGTACTTGTACTTCGGACAGCGGCTGGAATGGCCGATACGAAGACAGCTTCGGAGTTCAGAATTGGCGGGGTCAGTGGCTTGAACAACGAGCTTGTGCCCGGCATCGTGATTGGTGATCCGGTGCGACCATTTCCTGTTCGTGGTGTGGCCCCGGATGTACAGCGTGGTACACGTGCGCTCGCCGGTGGCGTGGAGTACCGTGCACCGCTCATGATGTTCAGCCGCCTGCCCAGTCCGTTCACGATATACATGGATCGTGTATCGTTCGTGGTGTTCACCGACGCGGCACGTGCATGGTGTCCATCCTCGCTGGCTGCCAGCGGCACTCCGGTGTGCAATCGCATCGGCGAACGCGATGGATGGCTGGCTTCGTCCGGTGCGGAGCTGGTGCTTGATATGGCGGTGCAGTATGACATCCCATTGCGTCTGCGTCTGGGGGCTGCAGCACCATATGTGGCACCAGCGGGAGTGAAGCGCGGCGGTGGGCTATATGTGACACTGGGCGGGTATTTCTGACACAGGAGCCGGAATTGGCATCCCCATTCATTCATGAAGTCGCCGTGGTATTGGGCGATGTGCACCTGGGCGAGGACACGAGCGTATGGCCGACTGCTGTGATCCGTGGCGACGTGGAGCGGATCGTGGTAGGTGCACGCAGCAACGTGCAGGATGGCGCCGTCATCCACGCTGATCCCGGAGAACCCGTTATCATCGGCGAGGATTGCGTGATTGGTCATCGTGCCGTGGTGCATGGTGCGACACTTGAGGATGGAGTGCTGGTGGGTATGGGGGCAGTGGTGCTGAACGGCGTGCATATTGGACGCGGCAGCATCATCGCAGCCGGATCGGTTGTCGCCGAACGCACCCGGATACCGGCTGCTTCACTAGTGGTGGGCGTTCCCGGGAGGGTGGTGCGGACGCTCGATGCCTCACGTCAGCGCAGAATAGTCGAGAATGCAGCGAGATATGTCGTGCTTGCGCGGGACCACAGAGCTGGTGTGGTGGAACGTCATCACTCGTCGTGAGAGTGGTGTGCGTGTGTGTGACAGCGTGCGATTGACGCACTATGTGAGAGCAGGCAAGAATTCCGTGTCTCTCGTGAGTGTATCCGCATACCGTCCTTTAGTCTCATGTCGGTATGATGTGGGGTTGCTGCCGTCGCCTGTACGTGCGAGGCGAACCAAAAGGCTGTCACTCAATGACTTACGTGATCCTGGCAGTACTGACAGCGAATTCAGCTTTGTCTGTGGCATCACAATTCCATGTGTGTCACCTGCTGCTGCAACACAAAGATATGCTGG